>JBCCEO010000830.1:0-3589 GCA_039030255.1 Planctomycetota bacterium
CACCACTTCATCGAGGCAGTCGAGCATTCTGGAAAGTCCCCAAGCCCAAGCGGAGATGGTTCCCCAACGATCTGGATGGTCCGTTCCGGGTACAAACTTTGGAAACAGAGCATGGACTCCATTTTGGAATTCATCGTGAAAATCCGGGTCGATGTCACCGCAGTAGCAAGTCGCCACTCCGTAGCCAGCATCCACGATCATTTCGATTGGCCAGCGCGATTTGCTTGTACCTCTCCCTTTCTCCGTGGCTTTGCTATCGACGACTCCCTTATCTTTCGAACTGCGGCACCAAGCATCAGTTATGGTGATCTCGGGATCGTCGCTTACTGTGTGGTTTCCAAAAAAACTAAGCCCTAAGAAGGTTGGTACGGCCTGCTTAGCATTGGCTGGCGTGAAGATCAGCAAGTCGATGCTATGGCTGCCGGCCTCAGTTTTGATGGTGATGCGATATTGCTGACGAAGTGCTTTTCCATCACAGCTCGATCCCTCTTCTAGTTTCTCGAAACTGGTCTTGAATGGCAGCTTGGGTTGGAAGCCGTACATTTGCTCGCCAAAGGCCTGTAAAAGTTCCGATCTTCGTTTGGCCCAAATCGCCTCGAAACTTCCGTCTACTTCTCCGACAATTTCAGGCAGTTCGTATTCTGGCACTTTGGCCTCATCGTAATTGGCTTCGAACTTCTTCTGAGACATCACGGACTTCGGGCAGAATGAAAGCAGAGTAATCACTGCGACTATCACCATTCTGGCGGAAACCCTGCAAAAAATGCGAGTAGAGGAAATTGGTTTTTGAGGCATTGGAATGAATCCAGCTGAAGAAGTGTGGCCGTGTTTTCGGTACAATGAGAGTGTCGAATAATCATACAGTTGACCCCAGACGCCGTAGGGATGCAACTGCGGCGAGGCGACAGTCGGACATTCAAGCTATTGTTCATGATTGTTCCTCACGGCCTCGGCTTTGCATGCCGGGGAAAACAGCCATGCTAAATTTCGTACCTCCTCCCTTCGAATCCCATCCCAACATTCCTTCCACCGAGCCCCACACCTGTTCAGGAGAAATTCAATGTCGCGAATTTTGGCAGTAATAGCCTGCCTCCTTGTCTTACTGTCTCAACGAGATGTTCACTCGCAAGAGGCTGAGATCACGCTGGAGAAGAAAAAGGATCGTGTCACAGTTTTGATTGATGGCGAGTTATTTACCGAGTATGTGTTTGAGGGATACGAAAAACCCATCTTGTATCCAGTACTTGGACCGCACAAGATTCCGATGACGCGAGATTATCCGATGAAGGATGATACGCCGAATGAAAAACATGACCATCCTCATCACAAATCGATTTGGTTTGGCCACATGAAGGTAAATGGTGAGAGCTTTTGGCACGTCGGAAAAACCGCGGGTACGACCAAGGCTACCGGAGTTGAAGTCGACGGCAATACGATTAACACAAAGAACAGGTTGGTCGATCGCAATGGCAAGTTAGTTGCCAATGATTCGCGTAAGATCACGTTTGGCGCTTCTAAGTCTTCTCGCTGGATCGACTATGAAGTGACCTATCACGCCACTGAAGGTGAAATCGTCTTTGGCGACAACAAGGACGGGCAGATGGGTATTCGAATGAATGCAGCCCTTCGAATAGAGGGACCGATTGCGAATGGATCGGCGGTTAACGCCAATGGCGATACGCAAGAAAAAATTTGGGGAAAACGAGCACCTTGGATTGATTATTGGGCAGAGATCAATGGAAAGGTTGTCGGAGTCGCGATGTTTGATCATCCGAACAATTTACGGCACCCGACTTGGTGGCATGCCCGGGATTACGGCCTTCTTTCAGCCAACCCCTTTGGGATTCATCATTTTGAATCGAAGAAAGATAGCTCACTTGGCGAATACAAGCTGGCTCAAGGGGAAGCCCTTACATTTCGCCATCGCTTCTTGTTTCATGAGGGAAACGCGATCGAAGGCGAAGTTGCAGCTGCCTTTGACGATTGGGCCAAAGACATTTAGATGAGTCAATGAAAAGAGACAGGCGGAAACCCGCCTGCCTCCAAATGCGAACAAGTGATTCTGCCCCACACACTTATCCGCGTAACAACTAGTCGTCACACTATTGTTCGTCACGAAACCTAGGAAGACTAGTTGTAAATGCTGAAAATTACCGTTTCACGTCCGCAATGTACCCATTCACGCTATTGGGGTCGTGCACTCGCCAACTAAACCATTATTCGTTTAGACAAGTCCTTTTCAAAGAAGTAAGCATCAATCCTATGCCTAAAAAGAAGATTATTGACCGTCGTAGTTTTGTTGGGACCACTGCAGCCTCTGTCGCTGCAACTGGATATTTTGCAAGCTCTAGCATTGCACTCTCCAAGTCTCCTAATGAGACTCTCAACCTTGCTTGCATTGGCACTGCCAATCGGGCTGCCGCAGATATCGCCGAGGTTGCGCACGAACGCATCGTTGCTCTCTGTGACGTCGATTCGAATAACTTGAGTCGAAAACAAAAAGAATTTGCGGACGCCAGAGGATATGCGGACTACCGCGAAATGTTGCAGAAGGAAGGCGACAAGATTGATGCGGTCGTTGTTGGCACGACGGATCATCACCATGCTCCAGCAACAATTCGCGCTATCCAAGCTGGCAAGCATGTCTACTGTGAGAAACCTCTAACTCACACCGTTCAGGAAGCGCGAATCATCGCCGAAGCGGCTGCTAAGGCTGGTGTGGCGACTCAAATGGGTACGCAAATCCACGCAGGGGATAACTATCGGCGGGTGGTCGAGATCGTTCAAGCTGGCACCCTGGGTGACATAACGGATGTTCACGTATGGGTTGGCAAGGGCTGGGGAGAAAAGCCAGACTATGTCCGTCCAGCTCCTGGTGAAGTACCCGCGCACCTCAATTGGGATCTTTGGCTGGGCCCGGCACCTGAACGTCCGTTTTCACCTGGAAAGTACCATCCGGCTCAGTGGCGTAAATATTGGGACTTCGGCCAAGGAACCCTGGGCGATATGGGGTGCCACTATATGGACCTTCCATTTTGGGCACTTGGACTACGCCATCCCATTTCTGTCGAAGCCGAAGGGCCTGCAGTCAACGCAGAGTCGGCACCTCTGGGACTGACAGTACGTTACAAGTTTCCGAAGACCGAGAATCACGGTGCATTGAACTTTACTTGGTACGACAGCAAGACCCATCGCAAATTCATCACAATTTAACCTTCCAATGATGATGGCGTCTTGGTCCAAGAGCCGTTGAACTGCAGTTGCGCTATATAAGGATTTGAATCCTTTCAATATTTTTGAAGAGGCGGTTACCTCGTGGCCCTCATAGCACATATTGTCCTTAATGCCCACAACCAATCCGCTCAATAACTTGGTTTTTCCATTGGCCAAATTTTCATCAACCTTTTTTGCTTTTTGAAGAGCGCTTTGCTCAAATACCTCTAAGAAAGCATTGAGTTGATTTTGCTCTTTAATGGTCGATAAATAATGTGTCACCAACTGTTCACTTGGCTTGAGATAACTGAACTGTTAAATCAATTTGGCCAATGGAGATATGTTCATTGAGATAGTCACGAATCTCAGAAAGGCG
>JBCCEO010000831.1:0-3584 GCA_039030255.1 Planctomycetota bacterium
CAATCTTCCATTGTCAAGCTGTACAGTCTGCTGGTCACAGTCATATTGATTTGCACCATTTGTTGCTGCTTCTAAAATTGCAACCATGTATCAATACACGCACATTACACATATGAACAAACCACCCACATCAGTTCAGATGCTTTTACTTGACCACGAATTGCTTCCTGGGACCAAGCTGATCGCGAAGCGTGAGTAACCAACAAGACGAGGCAAAGTCGCACGGAGAAAATGGCAAGTGCTTTCGAAGTACGCATGGCGACAAGAACTTTGTTTTCGGAGAATTGAAATGTCAAAAGGGCGGAAACGGGCGGAATCGCCGCGGCCCGTTGCATTGACGTGGCCTTCAGTTGCACTAGTTTCCTTGCGCTAGTCTAGTAGTCCGAGATCGATTTCACTTGCAGTCGCGGCGTTGGCTTAGCTACACCAGTTCTCAAGAAAATCTTCACGTTCTTATCTCCGGCTTCCGCCGTTACGGCTGAAGTCAATGAGGTTCCGGCTTCACGCTTGTAAGCACGAATCTCGAATTCACCTTTTGGCAAGTTCCGCAATACAAATTTCCCTTGTTCGTCCGTATCTTTCTGGCTAGCCTCTTTCCAGCCGGCCAAAATAAAGCGGTCGCCCTTCCGGTAGTTCACTGAAACACTGACCGACACACCAGGCAGCGGCTTGCGATTTGAATCTTGCACGACTCCATGGATTTCTTCCGACCCGGTGCGGTAGTCAAAAGTTCGAAATTCGGATTCACCTGGTTGGAGTGTATATCCAGACGTAAAAAATTCATTCAATCCAGGAATGCTACCTACCATGGCCATGTAGCGAGATGACGGGGGCACGACAGTCGAGTACTCGCCGTTTTCACCGGTTTCGACCCTTCCGATCGGCGAGGAGCGGAAACCTCCTCGCTCATTCATTGGTTCCGTCTTACTGATCACGACGACTGCATCCTCGGCGGGCTTTTCGTTCAAAAGGACTTTGCCACGCAGTAAAAGTCCCTCTTCTAACGGCACCTTCAGAACTCCATCTTCGGCTGCGTTGCTCAGTTTTTCCTGACCGAAATAAACAGCGTCCTCGGTCTCGACGCGAACAACTGCAGCGGCATCGTTCGAGGCTATTCGCGTAAGCAGCATTGAGGCTCGGCCGCTTTCATCTAGGAGCGTTTCAGAAGAAATGTCTTCGTCCGGAAAGCCTTCTCGCAGCGACTTGTCGGTGATCCTCACAGTGCCAGATTTTGACCGTTCGCCGTCAGGCAACAGTACTTGAACCTGAACAGACGCGTTGCGTTCTACAACCAATGGGGCAAGTTCTATTTGCTTGCCAGCGTCCTCGCTGGACAACTCCACGCTTTGCTGTGGCCAGTCAGCGGGCACCTCATCACCGAGGGTACGGCCTTCCTGAGTGCTGGCAAGCTTAAAGCCGGGGACATCCGAAGTAACAAAAACAGTCGTCGACTTTGCAGGAACCACGAACTCAAAACTTCCATCTTCCTTGCAGGTAGCTTCTCGCGTGATGGGTCTCGTTTCTTCCGTCGATCGAATAGCTGTGACTGCCACGCGGGCTACGGGTTCGCCTTCGCAGATCACTTTCCCTTTCAAGCGGACACCTTGCTCAAGCTCCAAGTTCATAGGCTTGCCATCTTCTGGAGTATTCCAATCCAACTGAACATATCGGTACAAAAAATAGGATTCTTGCGGAGGCAGAAGCAACAACGTTGCAGGACCTTGTGGAGGTCGGCGCGCCGAGTAATGCAACTCGAACTCTCCGTTCGCGTCGGTCTCGGTCGTGCTAGCAGACGCTCCGTAGCGTACTTTCACTCCCTGTATTGGCTTGCCGAGGGCAGTTACACGTCCCGCTATGCGTTTGCCTACTTCCATGTTGACCTGAGCAGGGCTGGATTGAAGCGGCCCAATAAGCCGTTTGTAGCGCTCACGCAGCTCTGACTGAATCGACATTTCCTCGCTTGTGGCAATCATCGCGGAGCCACCGATGAAATCTTGATGATAGGTTTGAACCGAAGCAAGGTGTTGCACTGGAACGTGTTCGAAGAGGACCCATCCTTGTTCGTCTGAAATTGCCATCGGAGTAAGAACGCTCATCCAAGCGATAAACTCTTCGCGCTGCTCCAGCTGGCCATTCTTCGTGAGCATCGAGAGGGATACGATGGCATTGGGCACTGCCTTTCCATCTGGATCGAGCACCTGGGCACGGATGAAGCTAGTTTCCTGTAATCGAATGGCGGCTCGCCTGAAGGTGACAACGGGTGCCCTCTTTTGATAGATTTTCTTGATCCCTAGTTGATCTCCTGCGACGGCAACTACATCCCATTCCCATCGGTCACCAAATCGATCGGGAGGCAACTTGGGCGACTTCACATTGGCAAATTGGTATCGCCCTTCCTCGTCCGTTTTCGTTCGAGCAAAAACATCCGGTACAGCCAGAAGTTGCATGTCGGGTCTTTGAGTCAGGGTTGGCTGACTACTGACACGCACTTGTGGTGATTCTCGGAGAATGACCGTCGCGCCAATTGCCGGAGCACCGTCGGCAAGTTTCACCACGCCGTCTACGTTGAATACCGGACCATGCTCTTCGCCTTCGACGGTGGTAACTGGACAGTTCTTGATACGCTCGATCAACGAAACCGAAGACTCCAGTTTTGATGTATCGTAGCGCAGAACGCCTTCCGATTCGGACTGCAGCAACTTGCCTTGAGTTTCCTGAGCAAACAACCCAGCCGTTGCGAGCGACGTACAACAATAGAAAGCCGGTACGACGAACGTGAGCAATCTGATTGCTTGAGTTCGGGAGAAGCAAATGTTTGGCATGACAATCTAACTCTACGAATTCAAGGAAACTTCGAACGCATGAGAACGAGAACGACCTGAATTGCGACTATCGATCACGCGGCAAGTATCTGCAGACGAGCGGATTCAACTGCAATTCAGTGTTCTATCAGATGAAACCGAGTTGTCAAACTTTGGGGCGTAAATGCACCATTCACACTGCGTGCCATTCTTCCCACAAGAGTGAATTGCTTCCTTAGAGGCACTGAAGCTGTCTGAACAGTTATTCAAGCCGCTTGCCTGTAGAGAGAGCCTGCAGAGCCAATATGCATTCTCAACCAAGGCAGAAAACGCGAATTCATAGCTCAACTCTGCGCTCCCGCGCCACACTCAAATTGCACTACAATGGTGCGTTCCGAAAAGTCCTCTCTCCTACCTTGGCTCAACTTTAGATTAGTTTTTACGATGATCAGATCTACAATCTTTGCCGTCCTTTCTCTCGCGTTTTGCTTCGCTTCCTCCGCGCAAGAAGTGAAGCACTCGTTCTTTGTTGCAGGTCCTGACTTTACAGGCATAGTCGGCGAAGATGGTTCGAAGCAATGGGACGCCGGTCGAAAAGGGGCTCGGGATGGCTGGGTCCTCCCTGACGGCAACGTGCTTATCGCTTGGGCAGACGTCGTCCAAGAAATCACGCCCGACCACAAAGTAGTATTCGAATACAAAAAAGACCCTGCCAACAAAGAACTCGGTACAGTAGCGCGGTTGCCGAATGGACGCACCCTGATCACCGAACTTGGCTCGAAG
>JBCCEO010000832.1:0-3580 GCA_039030255.1 Planctomycetota bacterium
CCGGAAGATGCAGAATTGATTCCAATCCTTGGGCTCGGTTCGCAACCATTCAACACATATTTTGAATCCGATGGAGTGATACTTCTATGAAGTGCTTTGGAAATCAACTTTCTCGACGCAACATGTTGACCGTAGGTGCGTTCGGTAGCCTGACCTTGGCAGAGCTTCTTCGAGCTCGCAGCGTCTATGGCGACCAAAAACACTACGACTTCATTCCTGCAAAGGCGGAAAGCGTCATTCATGTCTTCCTGCCTGGTGGCATGGCCCATCAGGAATCTTTTGATCCCAAACCCTACAGCCCACTTGAGTATCGTGGCGAAATGGGAACGATCAAAACCAACACGGGCGAAGTGGTCAGCAAATCGATTCCGAAGCTTGCAGCCTGTGCGGATAAGTTCACGATTATTCGGTCGATGACTCACGGCGAAGCGGCCCACGAGCGTGGAACGCACAACATGTTCACGGGCTACAAGCCAAGTCCTGCATTGATATTCCCAAGCTTTGGCTCGGTGATCAGTCACGAGTATGGTCCGCGTAATAATTTGCCGGCTTACATTTGCATTCCGAATCGTCCTAACGAGTTCGCGGGCAGCGGCTACTTGAGTAGCTCGTACGGTCCCTTCTCTTTGGGAAGCGATCCGGCGAGTGGAGGCTTCAAGGTACAAGACCTGAACATGGCTGGCGGAGTCGACGATAATCGCTTCGCACGTCGCCGAGCCGCATTGGAGTCGGTCAATCAATACTTCACCGCCAAGCATAGCGCCGACTCGGTGCAAGCAATGGATAGCTTTTACGATCGAGCCTATAGCTTGATCAGTTCGCAGAAGGCTCGCGAAGCATTCGACTTGAATAAAGAAGATGCGAAAATGCGAGATCGCTACGGTCGCAATACCGCTGGGCAGCGTTTGCTGCTGGCACGAAGACTGGTTGAGGCAGGTGCACGCTTTGTCTCCATGACCTACGGTGGCTGGGACATGCACAATCAGATTACCCAGAACTTCAACCGCCAAATGCCAGCACTGGACCAAGGCCTTAGCACCTTGTTGCATGACTTAGATTCGCGCGGCATGTTGGATAAGACCCTGGTCATGGTATCCAGTGAATTTGGTCGCACGCCGAAAATCAATTCGACCGCTGGCCGCGACCACTGGCCAAAGGTCTTCAGTGTGATGCTCGCCGGCGGCGGCATCAAACGTGGATTGGTATATGGCGCCTCAGACCCGACCGCGGCGGAGCCTGATTTAGACCCTGTTTCGCCTGAGAACTTGGCAACCACCATGTATAACTTGCTCGGGATCGTGGCGGACAAAGAACTTATGGCTCCAGGAGACCGTCCAATTGAAATTGTGGATGGCGGCAAAGTCATCAAGGACTTGCTTGCTTAGGCCAAGTTCTAAAGCGCAGGCTTTGGGGCATCCTTCCCAGGTAGCCGGAGACTGCTCAGGCAGCGAATGAACAAGATGACTGGTTTGGCGACCTCCACGTTTTGGCTGGGCCAGTCTCTTCACCGATGCAAAACATGGAAATTGTGATTTCCCATATTTTGCAACTTTGAAATAACCTTCCAACAATCCTCTGGTGAAGGACTCCCAAAGTGCGGTTCTCCGTCGGTTCCTCGATTGCAGTCGCCCTCCTGCTTCTTGTTTCTCCAGTGCTAGCCGATCAACCCACGGTCAGCACCATCAAACCTACTGGCTTTCAAAGTGGTATAGACTCAGCAGTCGTCATCACCGGTGCTCGCTTAGGCGACGCCAAGGAATTGTTGTTCTACGATGCAGGCGTTGAAGTCACCGAATTCAAAGCCGAGGGCAATAAAGTCACAGCAAAGTTGAAAATTGCCGCCGATTGCGAACCGGGCTTGCATGCCTTTCGTGTTGGCACTGAGACGGGCATCAGCAACTTGCGTTATTTCGGCGTTTCCCCTCTGACGCAAGTTAACGAAGAGGAAGAGAACAGTGATTTCGAATCCCCCCAGCCAATTCCACTCAACTCCACCGTCAACGGAGTGGTTCAGACCGAAGACGTCGACTATTACGCGGTCGACCTGCAAGCGGGTCAAAAACTTACTGTCGAAATTGAAGGGCTGCGACTGGGCACGGAATTCTTCGATCCATTTGTAGCCATTTTGGATGCCAATCGATTTGAAGTCGCGCGCAGCGATGACGCGCCATTGCTCCAGCAGGATTGCGTTTGTTCGTATAAGGCCGAAAAAGCAGGCCGCTACATCGTCGAAGTACGTGAGAGCGCCTTTGGCGGAAACGGACGCTGCAACTATCGCCTGCATGTTGGAGATTTCCCGCGACCGATGGCTATCACGCCTGCGGGTGGAAAGCCAGGAGAAAAGATTCAAGCCAGAATTGTAGATGCTTCCGGCGAAGTTTGGACAGAAGAAATTCAGCTGCCCAATGAAGTTGGCGAGTTTGCCTTTGTCGCGAAAAAGGACGGCAAATCGGCTCCATCACCCAATCGACTCCGCGTCATCGACTTGCAAAACGTGATTGAGAAGGAGCCAGACGATGACAAGGCTGCTATCGTCGCTGCTGAAGGACCAACCGCCTTCAACGGAATCCTGGAAAAGGAAGGCGATGTGGATTGGTTCAAGATCAAGGGCAAGAAGAATCAGACTTGGCAATTCAAAGTCTACGGACGCAAAGTTTTGCGTTCGCCCATCGACAGTTGGCTTGAAATTCACAAGGCCACAGGAGGTAGATTGGCTGCCAACGATGATTCTGGAGGACCCGATAGCCTGCAAAGCTTCAAATTCCCGGAAGACGGCGAGTATCTTGTCGCTATCCGAGATCAACTGAATGAGGGAAGTCCAATTCACTCTTATAGAATTGAAGTTGCTCCGGGCGAGCGCAGCCTAAGTCTTTCAATCGACGAATTGCAGCGGTACGTTTCCCAGACTGTCGAAGTTCCCCAAGGAGGACAGATGGCGGTGCTCCTACGGGCGAGACGATCCGGCTTCGGCGGTGACCTTGGACTAAGAATTGAAAACGGCCCCGCTGGACTGAATTTGCTGACGCCTTCGATCGCAGCAAACCAAAGTTTCATACCGATGCTAGTAAAGGCCAATCCGGACGCAACGCCCGATGCGGCACTCGCCGATCTCATTGCAGAAACTCTACCCGATGGGCCTGGCGTCAAAGGGTTGCTCAATCAGCGAACCATGCTCGTTCGGGGACAAAACAACCGCGACATGTGGGGGCATAGTTCCAACAAGCTTGCGATTGCCGTAACCAAAAAACTTCCTTTCTCGATCGAAGTTGTACAGCCAGAGGTGCCGCTCGTTCGCGGTGGAAGCACGCATTATGTTGTAAAAGCCAAACGCGATGAAGGCCACAAGGAAACGATTTCGCTGCGAGTTCTCTACAATCCATCGGGATGTTCGGCGAGCGGATCGATTAGCATTCCTGGCGATAAAACGGAAGCAAGAATTCCTGTTACCGCCAACGGAAGTGCGGCTATGGGAAGTTTCCCGATCACTGTTCTGGCCAGATCCAAATCAAGAGATGCTTCAGTTTGGTACGCCTCGGAATTTATCAATCTGGAAGTCGCAGACAATTTCTTCAACTTCAAA
>JBCCEO010000833.1:0-3575 GCA_039030255.1 Planctomycetota bacterium
AGCCTCCGCATTAAAGTTGCTCAACGAATACCCAGTCGGCAGCCGACACGCGGTAGACTACAATCCTGAGGATCCAAGCTCCGCAATCCTAGTCCCAGGTTCATCGAGTGTTTTCTTAATTTGCTTAATGGTCGGTGCCGTCATCATTTTCTTTATTGCTCTGTTGGCGGCGATTGGAAGCGGAGGAAGCGTGATTGCCCGACTCCAAAAATCGTTTTCCAACGAAGCTTGATGACAAATCCTTACGAATCACCAAATACTGATCCAGCCGCCGAATCCAATGCTGGTGTTGAAATCAATCTAGCTTGGGAAATTCTTCATCCCTTGAATTTTGTCATCCTAGGATCTTTCGGGTTTATCGCATTCCTTTTGCAGCATTCCTCATCTGCTACAACTGTCACCATACTTTTGACCTGTGCTGCCGCGATGGCAGGTCACTATGCCTATCAGGAGTGGCTTCGCTGGCCGATTATGGTGCCGCTAACGGCTCTTCTTTTCTGCAACCTATTCTTGGCTGCCATCATGATTTCAGACGGACACTACAAGCTTTGGAGCCTTGTGGAACTTCCATTGACTATTCCTACAGGGATCCGCTGGAGCAATCCTGTAGCCGTTCTAGCGTTTGGAATACTGGTCTTAGTATTCGGATTTGTCGGATCGCTGCACGGCATTTGGCCCAAGATTCGAACAGCACTGGCCTCCTCCTGCGCCATCGCGGTTTGGTACAGCATGTCCTATTTGATCGCGAGCAGCGTTGGATGAGAGCACAAGCGCTGGAGTGCAGGCTTTAGCCGCTGGCCGTAAGGCCAACAACACAAGCGCTCGAGTGCAGGCTTTAGCCGCTGACCGAATCGCCGAAAGTTTGACGACTTCCGCTATTAGTTTCTGTACTTAGCCGCCTTCCGTGCATCTGAGAAACCCGGCCGCTTACGCGTCGCGGCTCACGGGCAGTCAGGACTTGTGGGCTTATGCCAGAATATCTTCGGCTACGCTTCCATGAACATCAGTCAACCTGAAATCGCGGCCAGCATAGTGATACGTCAGCCGCTCATGGTCAAGTCCGAGCAGGTGCAAAATCGTGGCATGCAGATCATGCACGTGCATCTTATTTTCTACCGCGTAGTAACCATAATCGTCCGTCGCCCCATAAGCATATCCTCCCTTAACTCCACCGCCTGCCATCCACATCGAGAAGCCGTGCGGATTGTGATCGCGGCCATCGGTGCCCTGGGCGGTAGGCGTTCTTCCGAACTCGCCGCCCCAGATTACCAGCGTATCCTTCAGTAGGCCAAGCTTCTTGAGATCGGTTAAGAAGCCTGCAATCGGTCGGTCTACTTCAGCCGCATTCTTGGTATGACCTTGATACAAATTTCCATGCTGGTCCCATTGCACCAAACTGTCGCTATGCGTGACTTGAACGAATCGCACCCCACGCTCCAAGAATCGCCGAGCCATCAAGCATTGCCTGCCAAAATCTTCCGTAACCGGATTGTCTATGCCATACAGCTGATGCACCTCTTTCGACTCGCGAGACAAATCTTGAATTTCTGGCATCGAGGTCTGCATGCGAAAAGCAAGTTCATAGGAATTCAATCTGCCTTCCAACCGAGTCTCTTCTGGCAGAGTCGCGTTGAATTCACGATTCATCTGGTTGAGCAAGTCTAGTTGCTGACGCTGGTCGGCCTGCGAGATTCTCGGGTTGGTGATGTGCTTCACCGCAACTTTCGACGCTGGCAAACTCGCATTGCCCAAGGGTGTTCCTTGACAAAAAGAAGGCAGAAACGCGGCGCCCCAATTATTCACCCCGCCATGAGCCAGCGTCGGACAAATGGTAACGAAGGCCGGCAAGTTCTCATTTTCAGTTCCCAATCCATAGGTGATCCAGGAGCCCAAACTGGGACGAACGAATTGCTCCGCGCCAGTGTGCAACTCCAGTGCTGCAGCGCCGTGAGCAGGATTGGTGCCGTGCACGCTTCGAAGCACGCACAAACCGTCTGCATGTTCAGCAACTTGTGGGAAAAGCTCGCTAATCGGTAAACCGCTCTCGCCATGCTGATGAAAGCGCCAGGGTGACTTCAGCAAGTTTCCCTGTTTGGCGAAAGTTACTTTTGGTAATGGAAATGGCAGTGGTTTGCCGTGGTCACGATCCAGCAGCGGTTTGGGATCAAACGTATCGACGTGCGATGGGCCACCCTTCATGAACATGAACACGACGCGTTTTGCGCGAGCTGGAAAGTGCGGTTGGGCTGGAGCAGTGAGAACAACTTTCGCTCCTGACGGCGTTTCATCTCCTGCCAATAGCGAACGAAACGCGAGACTCGCAAAGCCTAAGGCCGAGCAATGCATAAGCCTACGTCGATTTGGATATGCTTGCATGTTCATCGCAGATACAAGAACTCGCTGCTGACCAAGAGGGCCTGACAGAGCAGCATCCAAGCTCGCTGCCGACCACCAGTTTCCGTCTGCTGCTCGACGAAAGACAAACTGCGTTCCGCTTCGGTCTGTGTTGGTTCTCTCGACAAGCATCGCAGATAGATCTGATTTAGGATTTTCAATTCAGCCCCACTACCGCTAGCCAGTTCATCCAACATATTTTCCGCCAACCGCTCTGCGGAATCCAACACAATAGGATCGTTCATCAGGACCAAGGCCTGCGGCGCGATAATGGTTTCCGCTCGTTGGCCAGTCGGCAAAGCAGGATCTGGAAAATCGAATTGTTCAAATAACGTGTACAAGTTGTTTCGAATCACGGGCAGATACACGGCTCTCCGCAAACTCTCGTACGTCGTATGATCCTCGGAAGTGTGATTGAAGACGAATTGACGATTGCGAAGTGGAAGTGTTTTTCCGCCCATTTCACGATCCAAACGTCCTGCAACCAGCAGAATACTGTCGCGGATCTGTTCAGCCTGCAGCCTTCTCAAATTCTGCTTCCAACATAGGCGATTTTCCGAATCGATGGACTGGTATTTCAAGTAGTCTGGATGGCGAGAATCCATTTGCCAAGTACTAGAGTCAAGAATGAGTCGATGCATTTCTTTGATCGACCAACCAGATTCTATGAAGTAATAGGCCAACCAATCTAAGAGTTTTGGATGCGATGGTTTGTCGCCGCGCACGCCAAAGTTCTCGGTACTGGGCACCAAGCCCTGGCCAAAGTGCCAAGTCCAAATCCGATTGACCATCACCCTCGCGGTCAAAGTATTTTTCTCACTCGCCATCCACTGCGCTAATTCAAGCCGGCCGCTTGTTGATTCTGCAAACTCAAGCGGGCTACCCTCCGTTCGCATTACTAATGGAACGTTGCGGGCAACCAACTTACCTGGACTTCCAGGATTCCCGCGAATGAGAATCGGCATTTCCTGGAGCGTCTCTGCCTCACCGACACACATCAAGGCCGTTTCGTCGGGAGCGTTGGACTCGAAAGTCCGTGCTGCATCGAGCAATTTGTAATAACTCTTGAGTGTATCCGGGTCGAATGCCGAAGATTCCACCGTGGGTACGGCCAGGAATCCTGCATGATCCTTTAGTGCTAAGCGAACCTCTTCTAGCTGGGGATCTTCGAGTTCTTTTGC
>JBCCEO010000834.1:0-3575 GCA_039030255.1 Planctomycetota bacterium
AGCCGGCCAAATAGTAGAAGCAGCCAAATACAACGGCCCCGAATACAAGGAAACTCGCAGCAGTTGCTGTTGCTTGGCCTGCCAAGTTTCGTGTGGCATGACGCGCAGAACCGATGGCCTAAGGATTTTGCTTGAGGCCAATCCTTCGCGGGCATTTCGGATGCAATTGCATTCTTCACGTTTGATTTGGAATAGAGAGTTTTAAAGGCCCGCGATTCGATTATCATTTGCTTGCGACGAGTCCACTATTTGGATCGAACCCTCGTTCGAAGTTTTCCTCTTTTGCTGTTTCGCTTGGCGGGACAAGGCTTCGATTGCTGCAAACAGCCCTCCTCAGACCGTCGTTCGGACCTACCGAAGGTCCATTCTGGCCTTTGAATGCCACGAGAACTTTCAACCAACGTTCCACTCTAGAATCGGAATTGCTGCGCGCGCGGCGCAATTCGGAAATGGGAAACCAACAAAATGCCTATGCCAACGCCACTCGTAAAAAATGCTTTTTTTGTCCTTCTCGCAGTTCACACGTTTGGACTCACGAGTGGACTAAACTGCGGTGCTGGTAGATTGCGAGCTGACGACGAAGTCTTGCAGGCAGTGGACGAGTTGTATCAAGCGCTCGACGAGGATCAAGATGGAGCCATTTCCTTCGAAACTTTGGCCCGTGCCATGGGACAGAAAATAGAAGTTGCCAAATTTGATGCACGCATCATGGCGATGTACGCGATGTTCGATCCGAATTTCGACAAGAAAGTTGAACGCTCGGAATTTGATAAGGGGCAAAAGGCCCTAATGGATATGCAGCTTGATCGATCCTTCGGAACCGATGCCAATGGAGATAATCAGCTCAGTCGTAAAGAACATGCTTTGGGGATCCCTGATGCCAATGGCGAAAAACAAGAAAACGGTTTTACGGCAAGGCAGAATGAGCGATTTGATGCTGCGGACACAGACGGTGATGGAAGAATCACAAAAGCAGAAATCGAAGGCAACCTGCTGGACCAACTTGTGGAAACTTATCAAGCGATGCGTCTGAATCATGGCCTCTTGCGATGCGATACAAACGATGACGGCGACTTGGAGCTGGCAGAGTTCGCAAAGCTGTACGAATGGGATGAAGACCCGGCAAGTTCAGCAAAAGCGGCATTTGAATCCTATGAACCCACCGAGGGGAAACTAACGAATCGCCAAGCTTACACAAAACACATAAATGCCAACCGAGAGCAGCGGTACGATATCGAATCTCGGATAAAGCTGCTATCCTTGGATCGCCGAATAGCATCCGCAACAGCTGGTTACTACAAATTGGCGGATAAGAACTCAGACGGACAGCTCACCGAAGAAGAAAATGCAGCGATCCGTGGTCAACGTGAAGCTGATATCCCAGTTTTTGAACGTTTGACAAACTACGACATGGATAAGGACGGCTTAGTCGGCCAAGAGGAACTTCGCAGAGGCTTTCGCGGTTTAGTATACAATTTTGTGAACCAGACTTTTCCTCTTGATGTGAATCAGGATGGTAATCTGTCGCTCAAAGAGTACGCGCTTAGCGTTCCTAACGCGTCAGCCGCCGATGGAAGTGGCTATCGCGAGAACGTGACGGAGGGTTTCAAAAACTTCGATCGTAACGCGGATGTTCTATTGAGCCGGCAGGAGTACATGTTGACTATTTATCCGACCATTGAGACTGGGATGTGCTCGCTTCTTGCAATGGCAAGCGTTTTTCGTTCGGACGCAAACAAGGATGGCCTGATACAGCTTGCCGAGTTGCAGCAGGCTGTTGAACAATCAGAGGATTTCACTCAAGAGCAGATCGAAGCACTCTATGCTAAATGGACGACATCCGAAGATTCCAAAGGCATCCAGCGAGCAGAATTGCTTGCGGCCCTGAAGGAGGATACCGACTCCTTGAGGAAACTCACCCATGTATTCATGCCCCAATGATCCGTAGTTCCATTGCAGGTCCATCGATTCGGACGGAGCTCAGGATCTAAACGGCAGGTCCCGAGTATTGGTGGAAAGGATTGTCCACGTCGATCAATTTCAAACGCTACCGTACTAGCGGTCTGTGATCGCCCAGAGTTCAACTCCCGCGGCAGTACAGATCGCCAACCGATTTTGCTCAAACGTGAATCCGTTTACTCCCTCAAAACTCCAGACTTTGGCTGCGTCGGACACTTGGTAGATTGCAAGATTCGCTTGCTTGTCTCGAATAAAAAAATGTTCATTATCCATGGGATAGATTTTTTGATCGAATCCACTTGGTGGTACCCTCATTACCCAGACCGGTTCTGATTCTCCAACTCTTTGACAGCAGATATTTTTAATGTTGCTGCAAATCCAGTGAAGTTTATCGTCGGTAACCATTAGCCTAAAAGCTCGATCGGCTTTTGATTTGACCTCGCTTAGGGCCAATGGACTTCGAAGGTTCAATGTAAAAAAAGCGGGTGTATAGTCATCCTGCTTTGTTTGAATTAGAACTTTGTCATCGTTCAGCGCGACGATTTTTGAAAGGTTGCCTGGCAGGTTAATGCGATGGGATTCGGGCCAGCCAGCTTCATTCGTCGATCGCAGTACCAATTGATTGGGGCCATCACCCGGATGCTCAGTTGTAATAAGTGTTTCTTGCCGGGAGAAATGGTAGAAACGCCGACCAGCAGGAATCGCTTCTGTTAGTTGTTCCCCTGTTTTTGAATCGATTCCGTAGAGTGAGCCTCCGGCCCGAACGAGTAGAATTCCTCCATCATCGGAGAATCGAATGGAGCTGATTTCCGCTGGATACTCAAAGCTTTTACTTGTCATTCGGTTGTCTTCCCTGGTCCAAAGCTGAACCGAGTCCATAGTTGAACGCGTTGCAATCCGTTTGCATTCCGGGCCTATTGCAGGATGGATGATTGTGTCTTCGCGCAGCTCATGGTGGATCGCTATCCCCGCTTTGTTTCCGGAGCTTGCATCCCATAGTCGCATGGATCCCCAATCCGCCGTATACGCAACTTCGTCACTGATGAAGCCGACTTCTCCATCGCCCGCCGTTCGAATTGTCTTGCCAATTTGCTCGTTCTTTTGCAGGTCGAACAGTTGCACCGCACTACCGTAAAATGCGACGATGATTTTTTCACCATCCTGGCTAAATTGAACCTTACGACCGCCTGAAATTCGCCGCGGGCCATCCTGCGGGACGGGAAAGGATGCCACTTTCTCTAGGCTAAGTTGAGCCATTGCCACACAGCAAAAAAACTGCATGGGTAGGGCCATGAAAACTAGCAATTTGCGATTTGCGAACATGCTTGATCCCTTCCACGGATAACTTGAATCGCCTGCGTTGGATAAAGGCAAAGTTCACCAAGGTGAACGATGGCCAAGACTTAGTCTATCGTAGTGCTTGATTGCAGTGCAAATTAGTTTGCGAGCGTAGTCGCATTAACCCGCGATCTGACCCGATCTTGGTTGGAGGCTTGCTTGCCCGTCAGCGCGGAGCATTGCGAACTCTGCTATTCCCAAATCCACTTGAAGTTTTTACCTGCGATATTTGAGAACAGAATGTTGCGTCCGGCGTTGAGACGCAAGACCTCTTGATC
>JBCCEO010000835.1:0-3565 GCA_039030255.1 Planctomycetota bacterium
GGGATCCGGTTGGCATATCTGTACCGGATTTCTGCGATTGTCCGAAAGCCGGCGGGGAAATTGCTCAGGTCGAGAGCTTTTGACGAAAATCCTCAATGGCGTCGAGCAATTTGTCAGGACCATCCCGGACGATGTCGCAAACCGGCAATTCTAACTCCAGACTGACTTTTTCAGCAATCTCGTTTGCAACCGAAGGCGAAACCTTGCGGCCGTTCATTGCAACACCAATCGTCTCGCAGGGTTGGTACAAGCTTCCCATCTTTTCAAAAAGCTCCCGTTGCTCGGCAAGGCCCATCAGTGGAATGTGCTCCATTCCCGCTACGTTTTCACGACCTGCCTCAAAGACCATGATCAAGGCATGGGGTTGGCAACCAGCAAGTAAACCCAACGTCACTTGGGAGTATGCCGGGTGAACAAGACTGCCCTGGCCTTCGATCATTAGAATATCGTGAGATTCGTTTTGAATAACAAGTTGTTCTGCACCGCCGCTCACGAAGTCTGCTGCGAGGCAATCTAAAGGGAGACCGCTGCCTGCGACCATAATGCCCGTTTGGCCAGTTGCCACAAATTGGGCATCGATATTCCGCTGCTGCAGTCCACGGGTCAGTTCGACGCTGGCCAGCATTTTTCCTACACTGCAGTCGTGTCCAACGGTGTGAACACGCAAGCAGCCTTCACGGAAGCCAGGTCGTTTCGCGATTTCCTTGAAGTTATTCTTGCGCACGTCATGGATCAGAACTTCATGGGCTTTTGCTGCTGCAACAAATTCCTCGTCCTCGCTTATAAAGTCGTGGAGTCCATTGAGGATATTCATCTTTCGTTCGATGGCTTGCAAGATTAAGGGTCGCCACGATACAGGAATCTTGCCTCCTGGGGTGGCAATTCCTAGAACAAATGTATCCGCCTGCGGAACCTCTTCAAGGCTCGCGACGATCGGTGTATCGCCTCCCACTCCCAAGAGATCAGAAATGTTCTTACCGACGGAATCGGGATCCAAGACGGCCACACACTCCTCAGGACAAAAGCGCAACAGACCTGCAGCAGTCTTGGCCCGTCGAGGCTCGGTGTGGCCCATCGTCAGCAGGATCATCTTTCGTGGCATCGGGGCAGTCTCCTGTTCGCAAGCATTCTTCGAAAAGTCAGATGCTAGGCTTGAATCGAGCAAACGGCAGTTGCATAAGCCGTTGCATACTCTTTGCAGTGTGAGATGCTAATCATCATTTCTTCGATCCCCTGCTCCAGGCTGATTTCCTTAGCCTTTCCCGAAAGCACTATGTTTGGCTTTCCGCCTTGTTGATTGATGACCTCCACGTCCGTCCATTGAATACCATGTGCCCAACCTGTGCCTAAAGCCTTGAGCACTGCTTCCTTGGCTGCCCATCTTCCTGCGTAGTGCTGGTTGGCCGATTTGCGTCCTTGGCAGTACTCAATTTCTTCTGGTGTATAGACGCGCTTCAAGAACGTGTCGCCATGCTTCTCCAGCATTTGAGAAATGCGATCGCATTCGATGATATCTGTGCCGATTCCAATGACAGCCCGTTGACTCATCGATTCCCCCGAGTTGATTCTTTATGATTCCAGAATTGGACTCGATGAATGAAGATCTGAGTAGCGTGTTGGTTGGGTAGGATGAGGGACGCTTGTAGAGTCTGCATAGATTGCCGAATTCACGTACTGTATTCTGAATTGAATCGCACGTATTCTACCGTGAGATCGCTTGTCCAGTGAGTGCAAGTGCCCGGTCCGCTGCCCACGGTGATTTCAATCTTGGCCGTTTCAGATTCCTGCAATGAAGCGCTGGCGGCCTTTTCATCAAATTCGATGGGTTCGCCAGCATCGAACAGCGTAAATTCATTGAGCACTAGTTTAAGTCGCGAATTTTCCAACGTGGGTCCTGCGTAGCCAGCGGCTGAAACGATTCGTCCCCAGTTGGGATCATTGCCGTAAATTGCCGTCTTAACCAAGTTGCTTGAGGCTACTGTGCGCGCAATTGTTTCTGCTTCGGTATCGCTGGCTGCGCCGGTAATTGCGATTTCGATCAGATGACTCGCACCTTCACCATCCATCGGAATCTTCTTGGCAAGCTCGATCGCTAGTTCCGTTAGGGCGGTGGAAAATTGCGTTTCTTGTTCTGGCGTAAGCTCCTCTCCGCCAGCGGAGCCATTGGCCAGCAAGAGCATCGTATCGTTGGTGCTCGTGTGGCCTTCGACGCTAACTTGATTGAAAGACAGATTGGCTGATTGGCGAAGAAGCCGATCCGCCTGTTCGGCCGAAAGGCGCGCGTCGGTAAGGCAAGTGCAAAGCATGGTGGCCATGTTTGGACCGATCATTCCGGCGCCTTTCGCCATCCCAACCAGCTGGATTCTTCGATCCGAGAATATCAATGTTCGATTTGCGATTTTACGGGCTTTGTCTGTTGTCAGAATTCCGTCTGCGGAATCCAAGAAGTGAGATTCGGAATTCCCTAAAGCGTTTCCGCAAGTACGTATACCCGCTTCGACTTGCGTCATGGGAAGGGTGTGACCAATAATGCCAGTACTCATCACCAACGTCTGATCGGCATCCACTTCGCAAGATTCTGCCGCGATTTGACACATGTTTTCCGCGTCGATTACACCTTGCGATCCCGTGCATGCATTCGCATTTCCGCTGTTGGTAACAACGACGCGTATGTTTGAACTAGGCGTTTTGCTTTGGCAATTGATTACTGGGGCAGCAACCACTTGGTTCTGTGTGTAGACTCCGGCGCCAGCGGCTGGCAAGTCGGAAAGAACCAGTGAAATATCCTTGGCGCCACTGGCCTTGATGCCACAAGCGTTTCCCGCAAAGCGAAAGCCTTTGGGAAGGGAGATCGTAGTTTTGGGATCCATGGTTTTGCTTTGAGACTCCGATGGTTTTATTGAAGTGACTCATTCTTGATCAATCCTAATCGACTAATCCTAAGCGCGAATCCAAGCCGTGCATCACGTTCATGCATTGAACCGCTGCGCCAGAGGCACCTTTGACGAGGTTGTCGATTGCAGAAACGAGTACAAGCCAGTTACCGTGTTCGCGAACGCCAATATCACAGTAGTTGCTGTGGGCCACGTGTTTGGTACTGGGCAAGTTCTCTATGACTCGAACAAATGGATGCTCGCGATAGAAATCCTGCAGGCACTCCAGGGCTCTTGTTGCCGTGATTCCCGTCTTCGGCCGAGCGTAGATAGTGGAAAGAATGCCGCGGTCCATCGGGACTAGGTGTGGTGTGAAAACGAGATCGTCCACGTTCGCGCCGGTTGCCCTCCGCAGAATGTCGATGATTTCAGGTTGGTGCCGGTGCGTACCAACGGCATAGGCCATGAAATTTTCGTTGGCCTCGGAGTAGAGGTTGACCATTTTGGGCGTGCGCCCCGCGCCGCTGACACCGCTCTTAGAGTCGACGACAATCGATTCATTTTCAATGAGCGAATCCAATAACAATGGAGCGAGCGGCAGAATTGCACTGGTGGGATAACAGCCAGGATTGGCGACCAGCGAAGAACCTTCAATTTGCTCTCCAAAAAGCTCTGGTAAGCCGTAAGGCGTA
>JBCCEO010000836.1:0-3556 GCA_039030255.1 Planctomycetota bacterium
CGTATTGTTGCAGTTGCCCGCGATAGTAGTTGACCGCCTCGGGGATTTGAGCGACTGAGACATCATCCGTCTTGTAGTCGACGATCACCCAGCCTTGGTCCTCCTGAAATACGAGATCAATCACACCTCGGACAGCAGTTGGAATCGGATTTGCATCCTGCGAAGGTGTGTCAAATGGTAGCTCGACGAAGCACTGATTTGCACTCCGAGCTCTTTCCCAAAGCTTCGAACGGATGACAGACTGAGCGGTAGCGAGCAGCTCTTCGGAGCGGGCGGAATCCAGCTCATACTCTTCGCACAGCATTCTCGCCAGAGAGTTCAAATCTGATTTAGCATTTCGTCCAAAAGCTTCCAGCAAGTCGTGCATCGCGGAGCCCCAGTTGTGGCCGTAGTCCCCTGAAGCTTCCCATTTCGGTCGTGATTTTCCCTGCAGCCCGAGCGTCTTTGCTGCCTCGAACTGATAACTCTGCTGCCTTGCCGTATTCCAAGCTGGTAACCAAGTTCCAACACTGCATAGCACTGCTTCCGCACCTGCCGCTTCCTGTGTCCCACGGTTCGGCTGTACCATATGTGGAGTTGGCAACTCTGCAACACCGCCTAGATGGTTATACAGTGGCGCCCAGCGGCAGTTGTTGGAACCCTTGCTAATTACCAAACAGCTCTCAGCCCGCGTCGCGGCGACGTAGAGTAAACGCAGCTCCTCTGCTTGCAAGAATTGCTTTTCCTGCGATTGCCATTCCTCCCATGCCAGTGGGACAGCTACCTCACGCGACCCTCGACTCGGAGGTTCTTTCTCGGTGGTAATAGCCAGATAACCTGCCGTTTCGCTTGCCGAACGGTCAACATGAACGTGCACCTTATGATCCATGGCCTTCACGGTGCTGGCCAAGAAAACGACGGGAGCTTCCAGGCCTTTTGCTTTGTGTAGATTCATCACGCGAACGACATTACCATCGTTGGGAAGAGCCGGACTAGCCGTCGATTCATCGGCTTCCAAAACTCGTTCAAGGCAATTTATTGCATCTGCGGCATTGTCGAAATTATGGCTCTCTTGCCGGATGGCTTCCAGTGCTTTGAGCAGGCTTCCAGCCTGGACATTTCCTTCTGAACCTGCCGCCGATTCGGCAAGCAGCCCCAAGTCCTGAGCGATGCGAATCAAGGCGCTCGCATGAGGCATACTGTGCAGCATGCGATGATAAGACTTCAGCCGTGCAAATGCCGGCTCTAGCTTTTCACGAACCTCTTTTTCCAAGCCATCCGGGAGCGGCGCAAGAAAATTGAACCTCCCCTTCGCAAGCTTCAATGCGAAGAGTGATTGATCGTCCAAAGCAAAGACGCAATTACGTAGGACGGCCAATAGATAAACTGGATTGTTCGGATCTTCGAGTGCGCGCAGGCAGCACAGTAACGCGTCCAAACCAGAGAGATCCTGGAATGCATTGGCTCCATTGACTTCGCAAGGAATTCCCAGCTGGTCTAACGCCTCTTTGTAGTATTCGATTCGCTTTTTCCCATAGGGAATGATCAAAAAGTCGCGTGGCTGTGCAGGCCCCTGTCCCGCTTTCAACTCCCCTGCCCTTCTTGGTAAGGCGAGTTTCGTATCTATCGCGTGACGAATAAAGCGGGCAATAGACTGAGCTTCCTCGGCGGTAGCGTCTTCGATTCGTCGAGCAGCAATCGTCAGCTTAAATACACCTTGAAAGGACTCTTCCGTTTCTGAATCGGGTGCATTCAAGCGACCTTGGACCATATTACGTGCTGCTGGTCCGTACTGGTTTGCCTCGGTCCCAAACTTCTCTTGGAAGACCGAATTCACCCACTCGCGAACAGTTTGGCCGCTGCGAAAGTTTTTAACCAGCGGTAAGACCTGACCGCCTGAGTTGGTGAATATGTCTTGCACCTGTTTGTACGTGACAATGTCGCCGCGCCGGAAGCGATAAATCGACTGCTTTGGATC
The DNA here is from genome assembly GCA_039030255.1 of Planctomycetota bacterium. Classification (GTDB taxonomy): domain Bacteria; phylum Planctomycetota; class Planctomycetia; order Pirellulales; family Pirellulaceae; genus Aureliella. The sequence goes on from JBCCEO010000836.1 coordinate 1,958, forward strand.
ACCGACCAAGAATAGACTTCCCGGTTTGGGAACGCATTGTGTCCAATCCTGCTGGTCCGTATCTTCACTTGTTAGGTAAAGCAGCATTTCGGCTTGAATGGGATCAGTGTCCTGAAATTCATCGACCAAGATATGCGTGTATTTGCCTTGAAAGTATTTTCGAAGTTCGCTTTGTCGCTTCAATCCTACTGCAGCGAGTCTGAGGAGGTCGTCGAAGCCCAGGCCTTCCGATGCACGCCTGAGTTTTTGGTAGATCGCTACGGCTAATTGCAAGAGTTCCAGCACAAAGGGATATCGCTTTCGTGCCCAATAGGCCATGCCCGGCCCAGCAAAATCTTCCCGAAATTTGAGCCAACGTGTCTTGTTTGATTTCGCGATATCCCGGTCATGCCAGCACTTGAGCGTGGAGCCATCCGATTTGTCGAACAGTTCGAGTAGCGAAAAGAAGTCTCGCGGATCTCGGAAGCTTCGATCGCTCATTCGAACGATCTTTTCATACTGGGCCATCATTTTGTCGCCACCACGATCCGCCGGAAATAGCGGGAGCAGCGGTCGCATTTCCTCTATGTAGGAGAGCGTTTCCCGTTTCAGTTCATCGACGTCAATCTCATCGGGCGCATCGGCGGGCCACAGCGGGATATCCTGGAAATCTAGAAATTGCCGAAAGCATTTTTCTAGCGGTTGATTCTCTAGCCCCAACTCTTTGAGGCGTGCAACCAGCGGTGAGCCATCCGCGATGAGATCATTCATCGTCTCCTGCCAAGCTTGCTTCTTGAGTTCTCGGTCTTCGTTTTCATCGAGTTCGCGAAAAGCGGGCTCCACACCGAATTCGATGGGACGCTCACGCAGCAAGCCTGCGCAAAAACTGTGAATCGTACCAATGAATGCTTGCCCAACCTGATCCGTTGCCACACGGAGGGCCGCATAAAATTCGGACTGCGTTTGGCCGACTTTCTCGAGCTTCTGCAGCTTTTCACGGAGGGCAAGCTGGAATCGGTCCCGAAGTTCACTGGCAGCCTTCCGCGTAAAAGTCACCGCCACCAGTTGATCAATCTTGCATGTGCCCGTCCGCACTAACTCGACCATGCGCTCGACCAACTTGGTCGTTTTGCCGGTACCAGCTGCTGCCTCAACCAAAAAGTTGGTGTGCAACTCTTCCCGGATTTTCGTGCGGGACGCTGCGTCCATTTCTTCCAATTCTGTGTCTTCTAAAATGGTGGCACCTCAATCTGCTTCAAACGAGTCCACTTTGCCAGCTTCGAAGCATTCGAGGCGCTTTGCGACATGCGTTGTGCTTGCTCCAGGCTGACCTCAGGTGCAGCGCAAGCATCACTGTACTCGCAGTACCTGCAATCGTCCTTTTCAACGCCTGCGATAAACACACCGGCTTCGATAAGATCACAGATGTCTGGTAGTACGTCAACAAAAGTATCTAGCTTGAGAGCCTTCCATTCGATCCGCTTGCCTTGAGACCGCGGAGTCGGGAAAAAGTACCTTGCATTTTGGTGGATATCTTGCCTTCTCTTCCAGTAAGGTATGCCCGATTTACTGCTGACGGTAGATCAATCGTTGAAGGATTACTGGCGGCTTGCCCAGAAC
>JBCCEO010000837.1:0-3552 GCA_039030255.1 Planctomycetota bacterium
CAAAAATACCTGAGCGATTCAGAGTCCAAAAGAATGCTCCGCCGAGAAAAAGAACACTGGTCCTACTTGCAAGAGAAATTCGCCCCCAAAGGAGGCTGGTGGCAAAATCGCGGGAAGTAAGCGAACAGACCAGTCACATAGGCCCAGGCAACGGGCACAATTTGAATAACATCAAGGAAGAAGTTTTGGCACTGCAGGACATCCTGAAAAACACCTTCGGCCATTCTGGATTTCGAGGGAATCAAGAAACCATCATCGAGCGGACGCTGGCCGACAAACACTCGCTGGTCATCATGCCGACGGGCGGCGGCAAGTCCTTGTGCTACCAAGTCCCCGCACTTGCTTTTGCCGAAATTGAAGCCGAAGCCAATGTGAAAGAACAAAACGCAACGGCGCGAAAAGGATTGACACTCGTGCTTTCACCACTGATCGCACTGATGAAGGATCAAGTCGACGCATTGCTAGGGAAAGGCGTTGATGCAACCTACATCAATTCTTCGTTGTCGGGCCAAGAAAGGCGCGAGCGCTACGCGGGAATCGAATCTGGCAAATATGACCTAGTCTACGTTACGCCCGAGAGATTTCGAAAACGTGACTTTTGCAGTGTTCTCGCCCAACGCACCGTGCACTTGCTGGCCGTCGACGAAGCCCATTGCATTAGCCAATGGGGGCACGACTTCCGCCCCGATTACACGCGCGTCCAAGAGATTCGCGCCGAAATTGGCAACCCAACCACAATCGCGTTGACGGCCACGGCGACGCGCGAAGTCCAAGAGGATATCGTAAGGCAATTGGGACTAACACCAGAAGAAGTTGAAACATTTCATTCTGGCATTGAGAGGCCAAATCTCAAAATTGAAGTGACGGAAGTTTGGGGCGATGACGACAAACTCAAACAAATTCGTGGCGTCTTTGAACGCAATCCTGGAACGGGCATCATCTACTTCACGCTGATAAAAACCTTGTACCGTTTTAGCGACTACTTCCAAGACTTTCGCCTACCGCACCTCGTCTATCATGGAGAACTCCCACGGAATGTCAGGCGGGAAGTACAAGAGCAATTCATCGAGGAAGATGACCATGTTGTGTTGGCCACTAATGCCTTCGGGATGGGTATCGACAAATCCGATATTCGTTTCGTCATTCACGCAGATCTGCCGGGCTCCTTGGAATCCTACTATCAAGAAATCGGAAGAGCAGGGCGTGACGGTGATCCTTCGGAGTGTTTGCTGCTTTACGACCAAAGCGATTTAGCTACACAAATGGAGTTTATGCAGTGGAGTAACCCCGATGCAGATTTTTACGCCCGTCTCCACGACTTCTTGATGCACGACTTAGAATCGGTTAACGCATTTGGATTGGAATGGATTCGCGAACGATTGCACGCCAAGCAAAAACACGACCGACGTCTCGAAACGGCCTTGGGCATGTTCGATCGCTACGGAGTCATCGAAGGTAGCTTGCACCCAATGCGAATCGACAAAGTTCAACCGCTCCCCAGCGTATTGACCGACGCGGCTGCTATGGCCGAAAAGCTGGAAAGCGATCAGAAAAAACTATTGAGCTTGGTGCAATTTGCGAGAACTGAAGGTGAACGCCGCGAATTTCTCCACGACTACTTCCATTGAACATACTTTGCAAAACTAACAATTGAGCCACAGCTACAAGACTCACCGGGACGCGGAGAGCTGGGTTGCTTTATGCAACTTCCCAAGTATCGCCGCTGTTGAAGAGAGCGTTTAGATCCCCTTGGCCTTTTTTCTCAATGGCTGTCGTCATTTGCCCACGAACTTCGTCTTCGAAAAGGTCTCGTTCGATATCGCGGAAGACACCAATTGGCTCTGGGAAATCAGGGCGACGCATATTTGCAAGCAGGTGCACCAGTCCAGAGTCACCTTGTTCGTCGTGGAATAGCAAATCATCCTGGGAGATGCCAGAATTTAGATCCACAATTTCAGGGCTGACCCCATTTAATCGAATTCCCTTATCCCGTTCCTTGCCGAATATCAGCGGCTTTCCATGCTCAAGCACCAGCGTATTCTCATCACGCACAGTGCGTTCTTTTGCGTAATCCCAAGCACCATCATTGAACACGTTGCAGTTCTGGTACACTTCGACAACTGAAGTACCTTTGTGCTGTGCCGCACGATAGAGCATTTGTCCTAAGTGCTTGCCTTGCGAATCGATGCTGCGGGCAATGAAGGTCGCCTGAGCACTCAGCGCCACACCAATTGGATTCAAAGGATGGTCAATTGCCCCCATCGGCGTACTCTTCGTCACCTGACCTTCAGGACTGGTCGGCGAATACTGCCCCTTGGTCAACCCGTAAATTCGATTGTTGAATAGAACGAGAGTTACATCCACATTACGGCGCAACAAGTGAATGAAATGGTTGCCACCAATGCTTAGCGAATCTCCGTCGCCAGTAATGACGAAGACTTTTAGTTCCGGTCGCGAAACGCGAATCCCCGTTGCAAAAGCAGGAGCACGACCATGAATTGAGTGCATGCCATAGGTATTCATGTAATAGGGAAATCGGCTGGAGCAACCGATGCCCGAAACAAACACGATATCTTCAAGCGGCAAGCCCAAGTCGGGCAACATCTTTTTCATTTGTGCCAAGATGGAATAATCCCCACAGCCTGGGCACCAACGCACATCTTGGTTACTGCCGAAGTCATTCGCTTTTAGGACTGGAAGATCCGTGCTCATTTTCTTTCGCTCAATTCCAAAAGTTAAATCAGGATGCGAATCAAGGATGCTAGTTGCTAGCAGAGGCATTCAACACTAGCCGACTTTGCCAAGCCCTTGCTTTTCACAAGTCAACTGTTCGATTCGCTCCATCAACTCTGTCACCGTAAAGGGCTTACCCTGAATCTTGTTGAAGCCAATGGCATCCACAAGATACTGCCCGCGAATCAAAAGCCGCAATTGCCCCGTGTTCAATTCCGGAATCAGGACATTTTTGTAGCTAGCCAGGATGTCTCCAAGATTCGCCGGAAACGGATTCATATGCCGCAAGTGACAATGTGCAGCATGGTTAGTGCTTTCAATATTTCGTAGTTGGTATGAGCGTTGTCGTCATAGCCGTATAAGTTTATTCAATATTATTAAACAACCTATCTCGTTTTACTCCATGCAGCTTGGTCATATTGGTTTTGCATTATGTATTATCAGCATAACCTGTGTTTCCACCCTTGATATTGAAAAAGACCTTGCCATACAAACCAATAAAAAAACCACAATTGGTGATTTCGACTTTGTGTTTCACGGTATAGAAATCGTTAAAGTTGATAACTACATTGCTCAACGAGGAAAATTTGATGTGTATAAAAACGATAAATTGATTACACAGTTGTTTCCTGAAAAACGTCGTTATCCTGTTCAACAATCTACCATGACAGAAGCCGCTATTGATGCAGGCTTCACACATACTGGAGAATATGGAAACACCGCTCGGCCAGTTGCAGCGCAGTACGGAAAAGCTCGTTGAGGCCCTTTCCGGCCGAGAGGAGGAGCTTCGCCAGCCATTTGAAGAGAGGCTCGAACAAC
>JBCCEO010000838.1:0-3547 GCA_039030255.1 Planctomycetota bacterium
ACCCACGTTATAACACGAGCAAGTTAGGGCAAGCCGACCGCACGGGCAGAGTTGGTTGCAAAGCGAAATTGTTTGGCTGGCACCGGAGGGCTTGCGCCCGTTCCGCTTTTATTTTTGCTCCTGCAGATTCGCCAAATCCTGCTTTTCGGCCAAAACTTCGCGTAGTTCTTCGAGCCTTTCGGCCACGTGTTCCTTGCCGGCCAAGTTGCGTTTTTCTTGCGGATCATTTCGCAGATTATAAAGTTCTTCGCCATCGGGCCACTTGGCGTAACGCCAATTCTGGCTGCGAATGGCATACCCAAGTTTTGGGCCTCGCGTGACAACACTGTAGGCATATTTCTTCCTGCCCATACGCTCAGGATGTCCCAGTAGCGGTCGCAGTGAAACGCCTTGTAAATATTCCGGAGCCGGTAATCCGGCTAGGTCGACCAAAGTAGGATAAATGTCAACCAATTCGACCATGGCTTCGGAATTCGTTCCCGACTTGGTCATGCCTGGAACGCGAACCATAAAGGGCACTCTGGCCCCGATGTCGAAGAGCGTGACTTTGCCCCATAGAAAATGATCACCCAAGTGATAACCGTGGTCCGAAGTAAAGACGATGATCGTGTCCTCCCAGTGTCCAGAGTCCTTGAGTGCATCAAAGACGATCTTCAGTTGAGCATCGATAAAGGACACACAAGCATGATAGGCCTGCATGTACTCGCGTCGCAAGGAATCGTTTTCTATCCCAAGTTCGAATCCAAAGGCCTCGTAGCGTTTTGAAATCGCTGACTTAGGAATGCTCTCCCAGAGATTTGCACGATCGGGCGCGTACTGGATTTCCGCAGTAGGATACAAATCGAAATACTTGTCGGGAGCCAAAAACGGTACGTGCGGTTTTTGAATTCCGCATGCAATCATAAAGGGCTTGTCGCCGAACGCTCCTTCTTGCAACCACTTGGCGACTTGCCGCGCGTTCTTCCCGTCCTTGTGTTGTCCGTCCTCCAAGCCGCTGCGACCATAGCCCGGCGGCGTCTGCGCATCGAGCTTGCCAGAGATTTCTTTTTTCAGTGCTTTCCACTTGCGGCGATTAGGATTCTTTTCGATCGAACCAAATTCGGCTTCGAACTTTTCTCTCGCCTCTTTCACGACTGACAACTCGTCGTTGTCAAAACGCAAGAACTCATTCCAGGCAATTTCGCCCTGCTCGTGGCGCGGCGAGTGAAAGACTTTGCCCACGCTGGCGGTCCAATACCCATTTTGCTTGAAGTGCTGAGGCATGGAAACCGTGCCAGGACGAGTGTCGCGAATATCAGCCGTGTTGTTTAACACTCCTGTGGACTGAGGATACAGTCCATTCAAAAACGAGGCACGCGATGGCCCACAGACTGGGTATTGGCAGTAGGCTCGCCGGAAGGTAATCGAATCCTCGGCAAAGCCAGCCAGCGTCGGCGTCAAAATAGGTTCGTAGCCAGAAGGCGAAACATGCGTATTGAGGTCGTCGCAGACTACAAACAAAATATTCTTCGCGCCCGCGGGATTGGCAGCTCTGCGATTTGCTTGTCCCTGCTGCGGCTTGGGGCTCTTCCCTGTACCGGATTTTTTCTGTTGAGGCGGATTGTCATACGGTAAGTTCTTGGGCGTTGCGGTGTAGTTTCCTTGGCCAGGGTCCCACCGAAAAGTCCCTTCACCGACGACGAGGTCTTTCCGAGCGTTCAACTTCATCGCAGGTTTGGCAAAACTCTCTGGTGCTACTGATTGCATTTTTTTCTTTTGTGCGTCGTGCTTCGGATCATCGGCCAAATTGTCCCATTCGTTGGGATCTTGTTGCACGTTGTATAGTTCCTCACCATCTTCTCCGTCCACGCCATAGCTAATGTAGCGCCAATCGCGATTAATCACCGCGTACTCACCTGGATTCATGTGCGGCAAGAATACGTCGCGATCTTGGGCCGAACTAGGATCTTTCAGGGCCGAAGCAAGCGATTGTCCTTCCAAATTCTGATGCGGCTGTGGCAATTTGCAGAGCTCGACGAAAGTTGGATACATGTCGATGAGGCTGGCTGTTGCATCGGTGCTTTCTCCCTTGGCGACGCCGGGACCAGCCCAGATGAAGGGCACATTGGAAGTCCGTTCCCAGAGTGTGTGTTTACCCCAGTCGCCTTTTTCGCCATGGTGATAGCCATGATCACTCCAGAGCACCACGAGCGTATTGTCAGCGTAAGGGCTGGCTTCCAAGGCATCGAGAACTCGGCCCATCATTGCATCGGCATAGCTGATGCAGGCGAGATAGCCATGAATCGCATCGTCCATCGCCTCCATTTCGTTGAGCTTGGTGACGATGCGGGAACGAGCCGTTTTGATTTTCTTGATCTTCTCCGGCAAGTCCTCAAGGTCATCTTTCTTGATCGGCGGAAGCTGGATGGAATCCGCGTCGTACAAGTCGAAGTACTTTTGAGGGCAATAATTGGGATAATGCGGCGCATAGATACCAACACCTAAGAAGAATGGCTCATCGTGTTGTTCTTGCAGCTTCTCCACAGCCCAGTTGATACGAATGGTATCGGCCATAGCTTCTTCTTGTTCGTCCGGCAGCCCGGCCCATTCCAAGAACAATCCGCCTGTTATCTCTTGTCCCTGGTTGTAAATGCTCGCCGGAAAGGGTTTTGGAAACGGAGTGCCTTGGCTCCAAGAATCCAGCGGCCAACCTCCCTCACGCTGCTTTGGATTCCTCAGGAAGAATTCGTCCCAGTCGCGCACATCAACGGCACCTGCCGGATGATGGAAGAGTTTGCCTGCTCCATAAGTCCTATACCCGGCCTTAGAAAAACTGGTTTGCAGCGATTCAATTTCAGGGTGATCGTAAAAGTAGTTCGCCGTTCGATAGCAGCCAGTCGTGGAAGCATACTGGCCCGAAAAAATTGCCGCTCGGCTTGGCGCACAAAACACACCCGCTGTGTGCGCGTTTGTAAAATTCACGCCGCGCCGCGCCAAGCGATCGAGATTCGGAGTGATGGCCTGCGGTGTTGACTCCAAGCAGCCGATCCAATCGTTCATATCGTCGACGGCAAGGAATAGAACGTTGGGACGCTCCTGAGCACTGCTAGTTGCCAGCGAGGCGAGGACAAGTCCTAGGAGCAGAAGGGGACGTAGTATCTTTGCCATGGATCGATCTGTTGAAAGGAACGGAGTGCCAGCAAGTCTGCTAGAGCCTTGCGTCCTAGTTTATTCCGTACAAGGTTCGCGGATAGGGAATCGGCACACAATTTTGGTTGGAGAGGCTTTTCTTTCTACATTGGAACTTACTCTCCCACGGGCCCTCGGGAGAGTCGTGAGTAATGCGAAGGGGAGGGCTGCGAACGGTGGAGCGGGTTAGCCGCGGCATTGCCACAGATCCGCGAAGCGCGCGTCCGCTCCGAACTTTCCGCCAGGGCGAGGAGACTTTGGGAAAACGTAGTTTCAATAGTTGCGTTTCAGCTTCCAAACGCACGCGTCGGGTTGATTTCCTTGCTTACACAGCGGATTGGTTGATTGCACTAAAAACCAACTCACATCACCGCCCTAT
>JBCCEO010000839.1:0-3528 GCA_039030255.1 Planctomycetota bacterium
CAACAACTAAGCAGTTAGAAACCGGCTTGCCTTGTCGCCATCTGGCGCAGAACGAGTTGCGGAAATACCCACGCGTCTTTGGCGCGATGCCTAAGACACGGCGGTTTTCAGCGCGTCGACTTTATCCGTTGCCTCCCAAGTCAACTCGGGAATCTCGCGGCCGAAGTGTCCGTAGTTCGTTGACTTGCAGTAGATCGGACGCAGCAAATCGAGTTGCGATACGATGTCTGCTGGCTTGAAGGAAAAGACTTCTTGGACGGCCTTTTCAATCTTGGATTCGTCAACGGTGTTCGTGCCGAAGGTATCGACGGTGAGTGAAACGGGATCGGGGAATCCAATTGCGTAAGCTGTTTGCAACTCGCACTTGCTAGCCAATCCAGCGGCCACGATATTCTTTGCAACCCAGCGGCACATATATGCCGCCGATCGGTCCACCTTAGACGGATCCTTTCCGGAGAACGCTCCGCCACCGTGACGCCCCATACCGCCATAGGTGTCGACGATGATCTTGCGGCCTGTCAAGCCGCAGTCACCTTCAGGACCGCCGATCACGAACAAACCAGTTGGATTGATGTGAAACTTGGTGTCATCCGTCAGCAAGTCGCCTGGAAGAACCGCTTCGATCAGATCCTTCTTTAGAAGCTCGCGAATTTCTTTGGTGGTGATCTCTTCAGCATGCATCGTTGAGACGACTACCGCTGTAATGCGACTTGCCTTTCCGTCGACGTATTCGACAGAGACTTGCGTCTTCGAGTCGGGACGCAACCAAGTATGCTTGCGAGCCTTGCGAAGCTCTGTGATTGCTTCTCCCAATTTGTGAGAATAGGCAATGGGTGCTGGCATGAGTTCTGGAGTGTCGTCACATGCGTAGCCGAACATGATGCCTTGGTCACCTGCACCCTGCTCCGCAGTTTCCTTGTCGGCGACTTCGACCGCGTCTACACCTTGCGCGATGTCAGGAGATTGCTGCCCAAGGAAATTTGAGAATAGAAAATTCTGAGCATCAAACTTGCAGTTGTAGCTATAGTCGGTGCCTTTGGCGTACTCGGAGTCATAGTTGATATCGACCAGGGTTTTCTTGACGACTTCGCGGTAGTCGAACTTTGATTGCGTCGTTATTTCACCACCCAGGATGACTACATTGTCTTTGACCATCGTTTCGCAAGCCACGCGCGACTTGGGGTCATTTTCGAGGCAAGCGTCCAAAACGGCGTCAGAAATTGTGTCGCAGGTCTTATCGGGGTGTCCTTCGGTGACTGATTCCGAGGAGAAAATAAAGCTCTTGCTCATAAGATTTTTGGGGTGAGAGATTAAAAAGCTGCGAATTCTTCGCGAAAATCGAAGAGAACTACCTGTCCCAGGAGCTGGCGTTACTACCGACCTGGACTATAGACCTAACAAGGTAATTTGCCCGGGCTTTTATGTGAAGTCGCGATTTGGATTCCGATCCTAGAAGTCTTATAGGAATCCAGGCTTTCATGGACTGTTTGCCCGCTAAATTCGCAATCTTGCCAACTTTCCTCGCTGCGGCTGTTGTGTCGGAGCACAAAACCCTATTTCGCCTGGCTTACTTCAATTCGCAAATGAAATCTGAGTAATAGTCTCTTGGGGGCTGGGCCGAATTCCAGACTCAAACCAGCCAAGCGTTTCAAGTCACAAGGCTCCGCGTCGCGTGACCATGAGTATCGCTTCCGCGGATGCCGAGACATCAAGCTTCTTCATGCCGCGGAGTCTGCAAGACGACGCATCGAGTTGGAAAAAGCAGCGGCGTAACTAACTGTTACCCCGCCGCTATTTGGAAGCTTTACGGCTTTAAGCATTCGCCACGCAATTTCCAGCGTGAACATCTCCAGTCACAGTGTCTACGAAGATGTAAGGCTCTGATGGGTTGCCGCCGAAGATGAAGTTGGGATTGCCAGGCGTCGGTCCAAGTGGGTTTCGTAAGGTCACCGCCCCGTAAGGAGCACTGAAACCGGCAGCTTCTTTCAAACTGTTGGCTCTGTCCAGGTCCATTTCGACCGGCCATTCGATGACTACATCTTCCAGCCAAGGGTGTGGGATAAGCTCCGGTTTTCCAAACTCGCCATACCCAGTTTCCTTGATGATCACCGTCGTATTGTCGACGTTACGAAAGACGACGCGCAACTGGTCGATCTTCGCAGGATCCGTCGTGGGACCGCCAGATGCTGTGCCATCCGCTTCGTACAGCTTCGCTTCAGGATATTGTTCCGTAACGATCCTAACAGCAATGTTTACGCGTCCATCAAAACTCAGAATTGCCATTTTCTTCACCTTTCTTCTTCTTGTCAAAGAGAACGCTTGAGTAATCTCAATACGACGAGCTACTCTGTAGACATGATGGCCAGCATGTATTGAGACATGACACTGACTTTAGAAATTTTTTACAGGTGTGCGAATCGAAGAAAGCGGTCAATGCTGCGGGGCTAAGGTAAATCGGCTAGCCACAATTCATAAACAGCGATCGGGATAGACGCGGATTTAAAACGCACGCGACCATTATGGCGGGAAAGCGCAAGCAACATAGGCCGCATGATCCTAGACTGCCAAGTTGGTCATTGAGCCCGAACAGGTGGGCAGGGATCACACTTGCCATGATTTTAAAAATTGGTGAGCCCGACAAGCGACTCTAGTTTTCTGCAACGCCGTTGCTAATCTTCGCCGTTGGTTGATACCTCATTATTTTCATCTGAGGCATTAGGCTCTGTTTCCTGCTCTTCGGCAGCATTCGTCGTGTCGGAAGATCCTTGGTCTGACTCGGTAGCACTACCCGATTCGGCGGGCGGATTGCCCTCGTTCTCTGTCGAGTCGGTCGCTTGCTCCTTTTTCGCGGCAGCGGCTTTCTCTAATTCCTTTTTACGATCGGCGAGAACCTGCTTTACTTCCTCGATACGGGTTCTTTGCGTTGCCGCCATTTCATCCATTTCGAGCTCGTCATAACAGTTCGCTAGATTCTCAAGAGACACCAATTTCAAGGGATCCCACCTGATCGCTTCTTGAAAGGAGCTGATCGCGGCGGTGAATTTCCCCATCTTCATTTGCACGGCTCCCTTGGTATCAAGCAGGGATGGATTTGGACGAACTGCTGCTGAAATTGCCGTCTCGATCATTTCCAGCGCTTCTTCCTGCTTTGATTCATCCTCCACTAATAAGAAAGCAAGATTATTTAGCGCGATAGGGTGGTTGGGCTGTTTCTCGAGGGCGATTCTGAAATTGTTGATCGCCTTATCTCGATTTCCGTTCGTCATGTGATAGTTGGCAATAATGAGATGCGTCACAGCTGAGGCTGTGCCATTGGCGATACTGGCCAACAGGCTGGCTTTCATTTCTGGCGTTTCCGAACCCTGCAGCATGAGCCTCGCGATTTCTTGCTGGGCATTTGCATTGTTTGCATCCGCTCGAATAGCCAAGTCCAAAAACTCCAGTTTGATTTCGACTTGTCCGTTATCATTCGTTCGGACGGACTGAACATATTTGTCGAAATAGCAAGCCGAGAGAAGCTTTTCCATC
>JBCCEO010000840.1:0-3518 GCA_039030255.1 Planctomycetota bacterium
GGATGGACCAACCAGTTATTGCTCTTTACAGGTGAATCGCTCACTGTGGCGAATTCAAACCAGATCCTGGGACGCTTTTCTATTGAGGAAAAGCATAGTTTCGTAGCCGTTGAATCAACCAAATCATCAATCTTTACTCTCTGCAACGACTATTCCAAGAAAAGAAGCAGCACGGTTCTTCTTGAACGAGATCCGATTAACTTTGCTATCAGTAATCGATGGCAGTGTGAGTCAGATAGCTTCGCAATTGTCCGGGAACGCCCGGTGTTCTACTCTGATGGATTTCTTTTCCAAGGTGAAACTGACGGTTCGCAGACGAAACTCGCAGAAGCCCCATCTGGATTTCAAGAGGCAACAGCTTCAACTACAGAACGGCGGGTGATTGCCGAGATCGAGGGAGGGATTCTCCTATGGAATACCGACAACTGGGAACCGCACGCGCAGAATTCCATGCCAGGTCATGACAGCTTATTCGCTGTGACCGATGAAGGCAGTCTTCGAATCCTGACAGAGAACACGTATTGCGATTCTATACCTGGGGGCAAATTTGGCCCCTTTGTACCACTTCCTCAATCAATGACACGTTACGATTCGGACCGTAGTCTTTCTGCCGATGGCGAGTCGCTAGCATTTATTGATGATGATTTGCGGGTTCAACACATCCGGCTCGGGGGGCAAAAACAAACTCCGAAGCAGCTTCAAGTTCCAAACAATGGTCGTCCAAGTAAGGTCGTCATTTCCTCGTCTGGGCAACGTGTTGCTGTCGTGTTTCATCCCGAAATCCGGGTAGACGATCCGGATGGAACGGAAAAGGCCTCGGAACGCGCATTCCGCAGCGGGTTGAGCGGGGGCCTGTTTTCACAGATGTTTGGTGCATCGAAACTTACTGAATCATGTGCAATATTCGAACTACCGGAAGTGACCGCGCATGCTCAAGGGTTCATCAGTAAACCTGCGGTGAGTACAACACCGGCTTCAAGTTTGTATTTATCGTCGGACAGAGACCTGTTGTGCTGGGTTGGTATTCGCGAATTAGGACGTTGGGAATTCAGCAAAAAGAATGCCCGCCCCAAGACTCGGCGAACCTCTTCAGAGGACAACTGGGGCTTCTACGCCTTCAATGACCTCGGTGATATTCTGTATCAACGGGATGCCCCGGCGGATGAGTTTAGAGGGCAAGCGATTTGGGATTCAGCGCATAACCGGAAGCCTCAGGTGATTGCAGAATCAGTTGATGATAGTCAGATAGACCAAAGGTTGGTTTACGCTCTTTCGCGTGACAGCACACGATTGATTATTGCTGAATCGCGCGACGACGAATCCACCGTAAGCATCTTAGGGTTACCCGGCAGGGAGAAGCTTGGCGAATTCAAATTCCCAGCAAGGGTGCTTAACATGCGGCTCTCTCCAACCGATCGATTTATCGGCGTCAAGCTGAGCGATTCACGTTACGCCGTCATCCCGAACGACTTGTAGCAAATTTCCTTGCTATCACCGGCAGCGGTCGATTCAACCGCCGGAGGTAGAATCTGAGCCTGTTCGCACGGGTGTGCTCCCTCCGGAGCGTCGACGCTCAGGCTGAATTGAAACACCCTGTTTTGTGCCGAAAAAGGCCGCACTCTGGATCGCAGTCTGGATTTATGACCGAGCACTATTGTGGTTACACGGACAGTTCTCAAGCAGCACAACGCAGCGCGCCGCAAAGATGCATAGTCATTCGCCCAACCTTTGATCATTTGGTTCGGCTTACGTCTCCGTGGTACTCCTTCACCATTTGAGACGATCACGGATCGAAAGGACTGTGCTCGACATCGTATCATCGATGTGAGATCGCCCAGCAAGAAATACCGCTGTTCAGCACAAGCTTTCTGATGGCTGGTCGCTCTTTGGCAGGAGCATTGAATTTCAACATCACACAGATGTCATGCAATGTGTTTCCAGCCTCCGCAAAGTACCCGTGAGCCAAATCGAATAGATCGAATCCCTGAACCAAGATAACTTCAAGTCCGTCGATTTCTGCAATAGGTGGAATCAACCCCGCTCGCGGAGATCGGTGTTTGATTTCAGAAAGCTGCAACGCCACGTCCGCACTATTTGCGTAGAGCGTTGCACGCTCAAAAACTTTGTTCCAACGACCAAGCGAATGCTTGAACACGTCGTGGTCAACATCTGGTGCAGCGAAAATAGCGTCTCTTAGCTTCATTGGCTGATCGAGAGACGACTGATCCTCGGTCCAGCGTGCAAGCAATCTATTTCCCATACTGTGCGCTAGCACGGACAGAGCTTCGTCACCTATGGACTCTCGTATGCGACTCATAAAATCTGAAAAGAAGGGTATCGACGCTTCAACTGCCGCTTCATCCGATGAGTATGCCGTGGTTTTGCCAGCTGAAGGCCATGAAAAGAGGTAGATTTTGCCTTTCAGTGGAATGTCTGCTTTCAGTCTAGCTGCCTGTGCCATAGCGAAATCGAATGTTGTATTGAAGCCGTGTATGTACACCAAGTGATGCAGTTCTTCCTTTTCTTCATCTGAATTGAGAAGTCTTGAAAGATCCCTAAACCCATTTACATCAATGAGATTGAGACTTGATTCGTCTTTCCTAGTCTGCGAAAAATAGGACGCCAACCACTCGCTAAACTCAGTAATTGATTCTCGCCAACTTCTGCTGGCTGAGCCAAACTTCTGCATGTTTGTGACTTCGACAGAGCGAAAACCGAGATGCATCTTTGGACTCCGTGCAGTCCCAAACCGCAGTTTATCTCCATCCATGTTTGGATTTCGATTCGTACCAAACAATACTGGAACTCGCACAGGCTCTACGAATGGAGCGTCTTGGCCACGCCTAATCCATTCCAATGGAGCAGCAGCGGGCGGTGGAGGTTTTCTTTTGAGATCAATCTTTGTATGACTTCAACTCTCAACGGCTACTCCATCCAAGTAGTAAAAGCGGCTTTTTGTCTCACGGAGCTCGACGCCGAACAGCTTCCCAGCCGCTAGAACTGCGTCCAACCTTCCGTCGATACAATCAACGAATGGAACTCGCAGTCGCAATTCTAGCTTCGCACGATTGCTTAGCTGAATCACCAACTCAGCAAGTTTGCGTGCAAAGCCGCGTTCGCGATACGTTGGCCAAACGAAGAATTCGTGCAGCACAAGTTCGCTACCTTGTCGAGTCGCAAACGCCCAAGCCATTCGCTCCCCTGTTGCGCCTTCGATTATTTCTCTACCGTGTATTGAGAACTTATGTGAAAGAGCCCATTTCCAACCGACGCATACGTCTTGTTCGTAGTCGATGGCTAATTGATCCATATAGCCCGCGCAACCAAGAATCTCGGTTGCATATTCGGACAGATATTCGTACGAGAACGAACCGGAACCATGGTCGCCCCATTCCCTGCCCCAGCTGTTGTCGAAATGAAAGGATTCAGTCTGTGGATCGTACGTCGGAGTTAGAGAATGGGTTCCGCACTCAATCGAGTTGCCGGATGGCATCGGAATCGATCCATTGGGTGGGTCA
>JBCCEO010000841.1:0-3516 GCA_039030255.1 Planctomycetota bacterium
AAGAGAGGCCTTTCGAGGAAAAGCCGAGATGGGGATTTCGGCGTAGTTACTCCACCTCAAGGACAGGCTTCAACTGTGTACGCCCTGTTGACGTACGACGACGGACGACAACGGTCACGCCATGTTGCTCATACTTCGAATCAGCAGCTTCGTCATAGCTGTCGTCAAAGTTAAGGGTGTAGTTGAATCCGCTGCAGCCACCACCCGCAACACCAATGCGAAGGAATTGGGTTTCGCCCATTTGGTTATCTTCGCGAAACTTTTCGATTTGTTTGGCCGCATTTTCGGTCAGGATGATTGCCATCGTTGTTCCCTGCTATGTCAGAAACTTGAAAGTTTGTTAGAAACTTGTGAGTTTGATTTTTTGGATTGGAATTAGGTCGGGAGGGAGCAATAGCCCTGTTACCGAACCTTTCTATTCTTGCACATATTTTATATGCATTTGTCCAGTTTGGCGACAAGTCACGATTGCTGGAGTATGGATCTGAGGGTTATTTTCCCTGCAATTCATGCAGTTTTCGACTTAGTCTAGCTACTTCTTCGGGTAATTTTCCCATCTGGTTGAAGTTTTCGCCAGGATCGACGCGGTGGTCATAAACCATCTGACCGGCAAGCTGCGGTCGCTCTCCCTTGCCTTGAGGGTACTCGCTGTAGCGGAATTGAGCATCACGAATGGTCTCTCCCGTCTTAAATCGGCCCACCGCAAATTGCTTCCCAGCCGACGCGGGATTCTGCAGTAAGCGCATGAAAGATTCACCTTGAACGTGAGCCGGAATGCGAATTCCCGTGAGTTCACAGAGCGTAGGGTAGATGTCAATGAACTCGACGATTCCAGCAGCTCTCGCGCCTGATTTACCCGGAGACGCAGGCCGTCGAGAAGCCGGCGTCACCACGATCATTGGTGTGTGCATTGAGGTTTCAAAACACGAGTGCTTGTTCCACATGCCATGCTCGCCAAGCTGCCAACCGTGATCGCCCCATAAAACGATCACCGTGTTTTCTGCTAGACCAGTGTCTTCTAATGCATCGAGTAGCAGACCAACTTGGGCGTCAATGAAACTTACACAAGCGTAATAACCGTGTATCAAACTTTGACCGGTGGCTGCGTCCACTGGAGCGGAAGGATGGATGCCCGCATAGGATCGCAGCTCGCCTGAGTTGTGCAAAGCGATCTTCGGTGCATCCTTGGGTGGATAGTAATTATCAGGCAGGGAAATCTTGGTGGGATCGTACAGGTCCCAGTATTTCTTTGGCGCATTGAAAGGAAGATGCGGCTTCAAAAAACCGACCGCGAGAAAAAAGTTCTGTTCTTTCTCTTTATTGGCAGCTTTTGCGTCCTTCGTTTCTTTAGTCTTTGCAAATTGCTCAAGGTAGCGCACCGCTCGGGCAGCACAGTCTGCATCTGGGTAATGCTCTTCAGGAACATCGGCTGATTCGAAGGGCATGCCACGATGGCGTTTCTTTTTGGGAAACTGCTGTTTGTGCTCCGCGACATCCGCCAGGTATTGCTCGCTTAGTTGGTACTGCTCCTTTTCTGAATCCCAAGGCGGCTCACTCCAGCCGTCCGCATGGTCGTTGGAATGGTGAAATACTTTGCCCAGGCTGATTGTCTGGTAGCCGGCATCCAGAAAGAGCTTATGCAGTGGTACAGCTTCCGGCGCATCTTTGTCGGCTCGAGCAAGATAGTTCGTAAAACGCCGAGGTGAAGGTCGCAAGCCAGTCATCAGCGAAGCACGCGAAGCGCCGCAGGTGGGCACCATGCAATAAGCGTTCTCAAACAGTATGCCCTGCCCCGCCAGCCTATCGATGTTGGGGCTGTGAATATGTTCTGCGCCGTAACAATTTAGCTCAGGACGCAAGTCATCCACGGCAATGAACAAAACGTTGGGTCGCGTTTGAGAGAGCTCTTGCGCAGGAACGAAACTGGGGCATGCGAAAAGCAGCCCCAGAATGAAAAAAGCAAGCCTCAGTTGCGAAATGAACCGAGCGTGTTTACTTGGCATTGGTCTTGATACGCAAGAGATAAGTATCTGCAGTTATATACAAGTAGCTGCCTGGGCCGAAGCTGCAGTTGCTCGTGCGTTCCCCAGTAACCAGACGCCCGAGTAGTTTGCCAGCTGGCGTGAACACGTAGATTCCGCCTGGACCACTCGCCCAGATGTGGCCTTGCGCGTCCACCGTCATGCCGTCGGGAAGACCGGGCTCTTTGCCGACTCTTTCCGTGGCATCGAAGAGTTCTTTTCCGCTACCAAGAGTACCGTCCTCTTTCACCGGAAATGCAGTCCAATTCGCCTGGGATGGATTGGACTGAGCGACATATAGGGTTTTTTCATCCGGAGAAAAGGCGATTCCGTTCGGCCGCTCGATGTCCTTGGTTAGCAGCGTGACTTCCCCACTTGTTGCCACACGATAAACGCCGCAGTAAGTCAACTCGCGACGCGGATCGGTGAAACGCTCAGGCAGGCCGTAAGGTGGATCGGTGAAATAGATATCACCATTGCTTTTGGGGGCTCCATCATTGGGGCTGTTGAGACGCTTGCCCTGGTAGGAGTCGACGATAGTTTGCTTACCACCATTTTCTGTTAGCACGCTGATGCGTCGATCGCCGTGTTCGCACATCACCAATCGTCCTTGCGTGTCTTTGAACAGGCCATTGCTTCCGGGCTCAAGGCCATAGTAAGTGACACCCGTGTAGCCTGAGGGCGACATGAAAAGCGAGATCCCATTGCCAGGCTTCCACTGGAAAATGCTGTTGCGCGGAATATCGGAGAATAGCAAATGCCCATCCTCGCCACCCATCCAGCAAGGCCCCTCGGTCCATGTGAAGCCGCTGGCAAGAATCTCTAGCTTGGCACCCTCAGGTACCAGCTTGTCAAAAGCAGGATCAAGTCGCTCGATAGTTCCAAGCGTGGATTTCTGACCAAAGGCCATAGAGCTACTCCATCCAATAACGGTGAACAATGCCAGCAGAAGGGCTGGAGAAGAAAGTGGAAGTGGTTTTTTCATGGTAGGGACCTTGAGGAGGATTCTGTGTGCACCGCGACATTTTGATCGTAAGGATCGTAGGAAGCAAGAACGGCGGCAGAATTCGGCAGCTCAAAAATCCAAAGTGCACGACGCCAACGTGAAGCATGAACGAAAAATTGTCTCGCCAGTTTTCATGCTAGCTGCCGTTTGTTTCGAAAGGAAAAGCCGTCTGTTGATGCAAGAGCAGCCGTCAGTTGCTACAAGAGCAGCGGCGAATTGTAGGCAGCCTCAAGTGGGCGGCCCGTTAGAACGGTGTGTCACGCATTAACGCAGCACTTCCTCGGCCGAATAGTCGGGAGGCGGGTCCAATTCGAGAAGGCTCGTGGGCGGCGTAATGGATGCAACGCGAGGCTTCGGTTCCGTGTCTGCGTCCGTTTCTAGGATCGATTTGCCTGGAGCGGAATTGGTTTCCGCCGCTGGCTTGCTCTTTTCTTCATCGGTAAAGGGTGCGGCGCCCTCTACGGTTGGGAAAAAGCCAAGTTGCAATGC
>JBCCEO010000842.1:0-3509 GCA_039030255.1 Planctomycetota bacterium
ACGCACACTCCAGATTGCATTCCATGGGCGCGAGAAAACCAATGCGACTTGATGCTGGCTGGACACACCCACGGAGGTCAAATGCGATTGCCACTCATTGGTCCTCTGCTTGCTCCAAGTCTTTACGGCAGCGCTTTTGCTTCGGGAGTTTTCTACCTAAAACCGACGCTAGTCCACGTAAGTAGAGGAATAGCAGGCACGCACCCATTGCGTCTGCGTTGCCCTCCGGAAATCAGTCTTTTGACGCTGCGAACTCAGAGGAAGAATTAGCCTTGCCAACCGCAGCCTCTGAATGCGCTATCTAGTGACGGTGTGCTTTGTCTAGACGTTCTTGCGTCCGTTTCCAGCCATGTGCCAAATCGTTCAGTTCCTGAGTGATGTGTGAATCGGCAAGCTGTGGCGAACCGTCTGGATTCCGTTCGTAGCTGGCCGCACGCTGATCGCCTGCGAACTTAGATCGAAGATGATTTCCTTCGGGTTTGTCCTGACGCCTGTAGATTCTCGTACTTTGCTTATTTCGAAGCAATGATTCGTTGTAAAGATGCCCAAAGTCGGCATCCAAATTGTCCAGCAACGGAATAATGTCGCCCAGAGCCTTGGTGCACGCTTTGTAAAAACTCTCCGTTACATTTGCGAGAATATTGTTATCTTTATTGCTTCGCAATGCTGCCGGCAATTTCTCCCTCGCAATTTGCACGAAGCGGAAAGGCTTCAAGCCAAAACACTCTTGGTATTCATTGCTGAGCGAGTCCAACTTGGCAACCGTCTGCTGGCCGTGCGTGCTGAAATAGAGCCAGCGATCACTGCCGATTCGATAAGCCATTTCGCGCGATGAAGACAATAACTGGAGTTTCTGATCGATCTGCTGTGCGTTCACTTGAGGTCCGATACGGATTCCGTAGGCCGCACAAACGCCACCAGCTTGTCGCTCGGACTGACGCAGGATCCAACTGCGAATCCCAACCCGCAAGTCGTCGACTGGAATCGTCAATGAGAATTTTGTTCCTTGCGGGCTTACATTCTTAGCGGACAGCGAGCCCCCAAGACTTGCCACTAATGCTCGGCTGGTACTCAATCCAATACCAGGAGAAGCCATTTGGCCTTTGGTTGCACTTCGCATCGCCCCCGAAGAGTTCACCAACTGCAACAATTCCTCTGGTAGGCCTCGCCCTCGATCTTCAACCTGAATCTCAATGCGTGAGTTGTTTTTCGCTTGATGCTGAATCCGCAGAACGATTTGCCCCCCTGCTGAACTTGCTTGAATCGCATTGGTTACCAAGTTCAATACTGCCCGCGACAAGTGGTTCACATCCAAGTACATCCGAGGTAAAGACCGTTCCCAGCCAATCCACAAAAGACGCACATTATGATCTTTTGCAATGGAGTTTAACAAAGGCTGCATCAAGGCCTGCCATTGCTGCGGATAGAATCGCTTGCGAATCGAAACAGCCGATAATTGCTCGAGGCGACGATCGACGAGAATGCCTGCGGCCCAGTTGCTAGCCTGCGCCAGTCGCTGGTTTGCGATGTCTAGCAAGCTGAGCTCGGCTTTCGTCACATTCCCCAGTCCCCGCATGCGCTGGGCCACCGTGGAGATCAATTGACTAGCAGTCGCGATCGGCGAGCGTACATCGTGCGCCGCCTCGGAGATTAATTTGCGATACTGCTGCTGTATTTCCGGAGAGTCACTTTCGCTTTGACTTGCGTTCAATCCGCGATTGGTTCTCGATACAGCAATTTCATAGGCGGTGCTTGGATCATATTCCGCATTGACCAGATATACTGGCGGCGAGCTCGCCTCAGGAGCTTCCATTCCAATAGAGTCTGACCAAGCTAAGCCCGAGGGTTCCGATTGCTTTGCAGGCTGATCAAAACGACGAAATTGCCTTGTCGGGACGTTCTCTGTCGAAGTTGATTGATGGATTTGCTCTGGCGTTTGATTCTGCTGAGCAACCTCCAGCCATGTTGCGATTTGCCAGTGAGCCGCATCCAAGGAATCAGAGACCGGACCGGCTTGCCTCAGCTTCGAAAACTCGACGCCTGCTGCAGATGCTTGGCTATTGGTTTTGGGGGCGGTAGTTTGCATGTTAACTTCCTGTTCTTAGACTACTCCTATTGGCTATCGGCACCAGCTTGAATGCTCAAAGATGACAGATGTCTATAATGCCAATCCAGTGGGGCAAAGCTGCCCAAATCTGTGCTTTGTAGCGATCGTATGGGCGTCTGCAGGGAGAATGCGTATGAGCCAACCGTTTCGATTAATGTCATACAACCCCGCATGGAAGCAGGAGTTTGAGCAAACGAGATCTTCACTCTTGCAGGCAACCATAGGTTGGCTGGTGGAAGTTGAACACATAGGTGCAACCTCCGTTCCAGGATCGATCGGCCGACCTGTGATCGACGTCCTGGCAGGGCTAACCGATCTACAAGCGTTGACTGAAGTAGCGGATTTGATTGAGGGTTTGAACTATCGCCGTATCGAAACTCCGCCATGGTGCGATGATGAATTGTGTGCTCTTCTAGTACGTCCGCGCTCTGGTGAAATTACGCACACAGTTTTGGTGACACAACATCAACAAGAGCTCTGGAAACTTGCGTTGTCGGTACGTAACAAGTTGCGAGGCAATGCGGAATTGTGTGAACGACTTTCACAGCTGAAGTCGAATTGCTACAACGCGACCTGCTCAGCCGAAAGTGAAATGCAGGTTGCCAAGGACGAATTTTTCAGCTCCTGCTAAACAGCAAGGCCGAAACTTCGACGGTTTTTGTGCGGAATCCAACAGACCTATATTTCTGCGGCGCAGGCTCTAAACTCTTAGTCCCTAGGCCAATTCTGTTTGTTGCCGACACTCTCACCTACTGATTCATAATGTCTATTGCTTATCTGGACACAAACAGCGGCATTGCTGGCGATATGACGTTGTCCGCCCTCGTCGATGCAGGCGCGGACGCTGCTTACATACGACAGCAAGTTAGTTCACTTGGATTGCCAGAACTGAAGTTGAATTTTCGCGAAACGATGCGTCATTGCTTTCGCGCGCTGCATCTTCAAATTGAACATCCTCCCGAGCACGAGCATCGCCATTTGAGCCAGATTGTTACGATGCTGGAAGCAAGCGATTTGACTGATCGCGAAATTCTTCTTTCGAAGAAGATCTTCGAATGCATCGGAGCAGCGGAAGCCCATGTGCACGGAACGGACATGGAATCGGTACACTTCCATGAAGTGGGAGCAATTGACTCGATTGTCGATATTGTTGGAACTGCGGTGGCCCTTAACTCTTTGTCCGTTGACCAAGTCATTGCATCGCCCACTCCGACCGGCAGCGGCAAGATCCGCATCGCTCACGGACTGGTTAGCGTGCCTGCGCCGGCGACCGCGGAGATTCTTAAAGGTGTTCCCATTCAAAGCTCGTCGATTCAAACGGAGCTCACGACTCCAACAGGCGCAGCGATTTTGAAAACACTAGTCGATGGCTTTGGCCCTTTGCCAGACATGCAAATTGAAA
>JBCCEO010000843.1:0-3498 GCA_039030255.1 Planctomycetota bacterium
CGACTTCCTGGCAAAAAGGTCCGCTCAAAAACTCTTCGGCAAGCCAGGATATAAGCTCGTGCCTCAGCTGTCCAATTCTTCCAGTCCACGTCCCTGCCTCCGTGATCGTACTCTTAACCTTGTTCGAATCCATGGATTGACACAAGCTCGCGTCGGGCGGCTGATTCTGGGCGGCAGATAATCGGCCAAGTGGGAAGGAACGTGTAATCCGCGCGGCTAGCTTAATTCGCTGAGAACCAAATCGGTGATCTGTATCGTTTCTAGCGAGGTCTCACCGGCTGTGGCGAGGTCTGCCGTTCGGGCGCCTTTGGCCAGTACCGCCTGAACGGCGGATTCCATCGCTTTCGCTTCCGCTTCAAGCCCACAAGAATGCCGGAGCATCATTGCTGCAGCCAGAATCGTCGCTAGAGGATTAGCAATTCCCTGCCCAGCGATGTCGGGCGCGCTGCCGTGAATCGGTTCGTAAAGCCCAGGACCATCGCTGCCGATAGAAGCACTTGGCAGCATGCCGAGAGATCCGGGCAGCATCGAAGCTTCATCGGTCAAGATATCGCCGAACATATTGCTTGTTACAACGACATCAAAACTGGTAGGCCGACTAATGAGGTGCATGGCCATGGCGTCGACCAGTACGACTTCATAATCCAAGTCCGAGTAGTCGGCCTCAACCATCTCCGCGCAAACACGTCGCCATAGTCGGCTTGCTTCGAGCACGTTTGCTTTGTCAACCATCGTCAATTTGCCGCGGCGATTGCGCGCGGCTTCTGCGGCCAATCGAAAGATCCGTCTAATTTCGGAACTCTCATAGACCATCATGCTCTCCGCTCGTTGGTCTCCGTCTTCAAGTTCTGAGCAGTTGGATGGGCCGAAGTAGATTCCGCCTGTGAGTTCGCGAAAGAACAGAATATCGGTTCCTTCGAGCACTTCTCTTTTAATGGGAGATGCATCCAATAGTTCCGCAAAGGGAGCGATCGGGCGCAAGTTAGCGAAAAGTCCGAGTTCCTTTCGAATCCCAAGCAAACCGACTTCTGGCCGCGTCTTCGCATTCGGATCATCCCATTTCGGGCCCCCCACTGCACCTAGCAGAATAGCTTGGCTCGCCCTGCAAGCTTCTACCGTTTCCACAGGCAGTGGGTTGCCCGTTTGATCGATAGCTATTCCACCGATCAGGCATTCCTGGAACTGAAAATTGTGCTGAAAGTTGTCAGCCACCTTTTCCAAAACGCGTTTTGCCTGAGAGATAATTTCAGGGCCGATACCATCGCCGGGCAGTATTACGAAACTTGCGTCCAACGTTCTTACCTATCAATGCTAGGGTAGCGTAACTGCAGCTTGATGTTCAAAGCGATCTTAACCGGCATTCTTGCTAGGACTCAGCTTGCGTTTGGTTTCAGGCTGCTTTGGAATCGGGATTTCTTTGTCTCCCTTTTTGATAAACGGATCGCGAGTCTGTTCACCTTGAATTGGATTCAGCGGTCGTACCCAGATATTACGAAAGCGAACTGGATTGCCATGATCTTGGATACTGATTGGACCAGTTTCGCCGTGCTTCTTGTACTGCGGCGGGCGATTGAAGGGCGTGTCGCCTAGCAATTCGAAGTGATTCTGGATAAGGACACCATTGTGCATCGCTGTGATAAAGGCAGGAGACTTCAAGCTCCCATCTTCGTTAAATCGCGGCGCAGTCCAGATGATGTCGTAGCTGTTCCATTCTCCTGGAGGTCGCATGGCATTGACCATCGGCGGACGTTGCTTGTAGATCGCTCCAGCTTGGCCATCGAAATAAGTTGGGTTGTTGTAAGAGTCGAGAACTTGGAGCTCATAAATTCCCATCATGAAAATTCCGCTATTGCCCCTCCCTTGGCCGTTGCCTTTGACTTCGATCGGCGAGGACCACTCGATATGAATTTGGCAATCACCGAATTCGTCCATGCTCGTTATCTTGCCTTTTCCAGCATAAACGAGGCCTTCTTTCACGGTCCAGCGTTCACCATTCTTCCAGTTCTTTAAATCCTTGCCGTTGAACAATACAATGGCATCGGAAGGAGCCGCGGAGTCGGAAGCACCTGGTTTAATGACGGGAGGCTCCGCCCATTTTATTCCTGTCAGATACTCATCGGCTTGTGCGGTTTGAAAACAAAGTGCTATGCAGCATGTGCAAATGGAAGCAAGACGGAAGAGGTACATTATCCATCCTCGATAGTTAAGGTGTGTGGGGCCCCATGCAAACGAAGCGTTTGGGTTCGCTAACTCACAAGGCGGGCAACAGGGGAGCCTATTATTTTGCACGACACGCAATTTGCAACAGGCCTAGCGAAGTCGTAGAAATAGAATCAAAGAACATTGTCCCGTTTGGGGCCCCAATTTCAACTCTAGCCCTTCAGCCCCCTAATCCTTTGACTTCAAGCAACAAACTTCAATATTCCACAGACATGAAGATGCAAGATGCCTGAAGACACAGAATCATTTGATGATTCCTCCCCTGAAGTACGTCAGTTCAGCATGATGGACTTGTTTGCGATCACAACGATTCTGGCACTCATTCTCGCGCCTTTTGCGACACTCATTCGCAGCATGGACAGCGACGGCTTGGAACGCGTGATTTTAATGTTGGCGGTCCACTTACTTATCGCTGTCGGGTTTGGTGTCTATCAGTTCAGGAATCGAATGAATGCGGTTGGCGATTCAGGCGATCGTGTTGGCGTTGGCTACATCTCGGAGGTACAATCTCCCTATTGGCCACAGCTTAAGTGTGGTGTTATGTTCCTGGGATTGGCATTTTTCCAAGTTGGTCTTTGCATGTCTTTTGCGAGCCAAGATAGTCTTTTTGACGACCTTTTTCTTAGCTCCATCGTTTTTGCAATCCAGCTTGGCTGGGCTACTTCTTGGAGTTTTTGCCAGTGGTTTTGGCGAGTCTATCCCGGCGGAGTCGAATTTTGCGAGCACGGACTAATCTTGCAGCTTGCACGCTTCGAACGATTTGAAGAAATCGACTTTAGGCATTCTACGCTTTACCCCGGCCGTATCGTCGCCGTGGTTCCACAAGGCAATCTCAAGAATACAATTGTGATTCAAGTGAATGCATCGCTTATGCAGTACATGGTTAGACGCGGATTCCTTTCACCATTGGCATAGCGATTCGAATCTTGCTGAACGCGTTTTTTCGAGTGTCGATTAGGCCCGCGTTATTCTTCCTGATCACTCGATACTGAGCCCACAGTCTCTTTTTCTTTGAGCCAGAGATCAAAGACGAATGGCCCAAAAGGGACGATGGCCGAAAGGACTCCAGCGCAACAAAGTGTGAATGAGATAGGGACAAGCTTTACTGCGAGAATCAGCATCAGTACTAAAACTGAAAACAACCCGCCATGAATTGCTCCCGAGATTTCGACGGCCAACGGCTGACCCGCGTAGTATTTGAGCGGCATTGCGATGAAAAATAAAAATACTGCAGAGATTCCTTCCAAGAAGGCGATCCATCGCAAGGCAGATAAAAAC
>JBCCEO010000844.1:0-3489 GCA_039030255.1 Planctomycetota bacterium
CCGTCGACCTCGCCGATCGTGACCGACGTCGACGGGGTGACCTGCACCCGATAGCCGACACCGTTGACTTCGATCAGCAACTCACCGTCGTGACCACGGTCGAGCAGGCGACCCCGTAGTGAACCGATCATGAGAGTCATCCTCCGATGCAACCAGTTCAATTCTGTAGCCCGCGGCAAGCTTGAATAGCTTCTGCTGCTCTTCGGCGGTTAAGTAGTCCAGTGAGCCGAGTTTGCCGGCTTTGGCTTGTTTGTCGTCAGGTCCACCGACGTTGGTACGAGGCTCGATGAAAGGAAGTGTGTTGCTGTCGTCTGCCGCCTCCGCGACTTCACCTCCGTCGGCCAGCGTCCAGATTCGTGCGTCACGATTTGCGGCCATTTGGTCTAAGATCGCTCGCTCACGTTCCATCACGTCACGATTGTTGTAGGTCCCGTCAGATCCAGCCAAACCACGGTCGCCGTAGATGGAAAAGCCGTTTACAGCTCGATAGCGATGCCACCAGTGAAAGTTCTTGTCGTCAATTTCTGTTTTGAGCTTGCCGGTAGCTAAATCGTCCACCGATCCTTCGCACTTGCCAAACAAGCCTTCCATCAAAATTGGTGCGAGTTGTTTGTAGCCATCATCATTCAAGTGCGAGCCATTCAGCGTGAGGCGGTCATCCGAGTCTTCAAGCATCTTCTTGGTCGGCGTGTGAAGGTCGACGAAGCCAACTCCGGTCAGCTTGGCAATGCTCTCTAGAGCCGCAGTGTACTTGGCCAAGTTGGCATTTTCCGCTTCCCCATTGGGCAGATTCTTATCGCCCGTGTTTTCGAAGGCGATCGGCGAGACCAGTACAATTCGAGGAGCTCCGTTGCCGCCGTAATCTGCCGCTTTTGTGCTCTCGACCAACTTGCGAATTTCCTCTTTGAAGTCCCCAAGTCCTTTATCGCCGGCGAAAGATTCATTGAAGCCGAAGAAGTAGAGAATGACGGTTGCACCGGAGTGCTTTAGGTGAGATTCTGGGGAGCCGAAGTTTTTGGATCGGATGCGTATCGAAGGTTCGTCACCAGGGAAGCACAAGTTTCGAACGGTTAGCTCTTGGTCCGCAAACTGATTGTGCAACAGAAGTTCAAAATAGTTGTGATGCTGCATCCGCTCGCCAAGCTCATTGCCTACTAAGCAGATGTGGTCGCCCTTCTCGAGCTTGAGTGCTTGAGCGAAGACAGAACCTGAAAATGAGGTCGCCAACAAGCAGCTGAGTGCGACGACCGTCGTAGGAAATATACGCAAATTCATTGTCTCACCATGTTGTGGAGTGTGAGTCGCGAAGTCGTTTTTCGCAGACTAAGCGAGGGAACCACAAAGTTTATCAGCCTTGTTTGCCGATGCGAGTTCTACAGGCCGGAGCAAGCGTTTTTTTGCCCAATTCCTGAATTCCTGCCTGGAGGCAGGTTGAGGAGTGGAGGAGTGAGGAGTGAGGAGTGAGGAGTGAGGAGTGAAGGCGAGGGGAACAGTTGGGGACAACTGCTCTACTATTGGGCTTCAGACGCGATGCTGGCAGCGTGCTTTTTTTGAATCGCCAGCAAGCGTTGTACGATATCTGGATTCTGGTCCGCTACATTGGTTCTTTCAGCAATGTCCTCTTTCAGGTTCACTAAAAACAGTTTTTCGACCGGCTTGACTGCTCGGCGATCGGAGGTGTCGCGGCCGTTGCCAAGTAGTTTCCAGTCGCCTTGATGCACGGCCCACTGTGCGTTCTTGCCTTTTCCGAGCAGCCAGAAAAAGTGGTCATGCGGACTTTTGGCTTCCGCATTGTCAAGTATCGAGACTAGGCTCTTGCCATCGTAGGTTCGCTCAGGCAATTCGACTTGACATAGCTCCGCGACGGTGGGAAACCAATCGCAGCCGCTGGTCATTTGCTCACGCACTTCACCTTGAGGAATTGTTCCCGGCATCGACACGATCGACGGAACGCGAATGCCACCTTCGAACAAACATCCCTTTGCACCGCGATAGGGTCCCGCATTGCCGCCGCCGAAGAATGCACGCTCTTCGGTCGAATGCCCATGATCCGACTGGTAGATAATCAGCGTGTTCTCGCGTAGTTGCAACTCGTCAAGCTTGGCGAGCAATTGGCCGACTCGTTCATCCACCGTCGAAACAAATTCTGCGTACTGTCGGCGCGGCGATTCCAAATCAGCATAATGCTCGCGCCATTTTGCGGTTCCTTGCATCGGATAATGCGGAGCGTTAATGGCCCAATAAAGTAGGAATGGCTTTTCCTGATTCTTCTCGATGAACTCAATCCCCTCCTCAACCATCAAGTCAGGAAAATATTCGCCGTCGCGAAAGATCTCTTTCCCATCACGCCACAAATCGTGACGATTGGGACCATTCCAATAGAAAAAGTGCGAGTAATTGTCGATGCAGCCGCCCATGTGTCCAAAGGAGCTGTCGAAACCTTGGGCATTCGGCATCGTTTCAGGTGTATAGCCCAAATGCCACTTGCCAACATGGCCGGTCACATAGCCCTGGTCTTTGAGCAAGTCCGCGATCGTGATTTCGCGGGTTGGCATACCGGCATCGCCAGCTCGACTGGATACGTTGCCGGGCACGCCAGCTCGGGCCGGAAATCGCCCTGTCAAAAAGCCGGCTCGCGAAGCAGAGCAAATCGCCGATGGCGAATACATTTGGGTGAACCTTAGGCCCTGTGATGCCAAGTGATCTAAGTGCGGAGTTTCTAAGTCCTGCGATCCATAGCAGTTAAGGTCGAGACTGCCCTGATCATCCGTGTAAATCAAGATCACGTTGGGCCGTTCGGCTTGGGCGTTTGGATACAGCAGTAGAAGGAAAAGGTACGCTGGGAGTTTCAACAAGCAAGTTAACGAGGGCCTAAGCATGGGCAAGATTCCGCCAAAGAAGTGTTTCGTTAATCAGAGGGCGACGAAGCCGTCATGATTGTGGACAGGAGGGACGCAGAATGCCAGCACCTGACCAGATTGAGGCCATATTGAGGTTCGTGCTGGGGCTGTAATTCCTACCGGCCTTCGGTCAGCGCTTTCAGGTAATTCGGATTAGCAGAGCGCCCAGACCCTGAAATCGCCTCAGGGCGCGCAAATTGCTTTCATTGCCTGTTCTACCTACTTAGGATAGACAGCACGTCTTTTTTACCACCCATTGGCAGGGTGCGAAGCCGTTTTTCCTGTATTTCGCGACCAGGGTGTCTTTCCACCTCCGCTAGTATCTGGCCCACTCCCATTCCGAAGAAGAGTATTCGAAGCATGTCTTCCAATGTCTACGCTATGACGATCAAGGCTACGATCGCCAGCTTTTTTCGCCACATATTCCGGGTTGTCGTCTTTAACGTACTAGTCATTCTCGTGCTTCTGGGCGTGTTGTTTTTCTTCCCACGCGAATATCGGTCGGAAGCCAAGTTGTGGATCAAAATTGGACGCGAAAACACGACCATTGATCCGACTGCGACGACGGGGAAAACCGTTTCCGTCCAAG
>JBCCEO010000845.1:0-3478 GCA_039030255.1 Planctomycetota bacterium
ATCCAGGCTTCTTACACCAGGGCCCTCGACGCCGGAATTCGACTTCAGCAGATTTTCGAAACCGTAGCAAATGTGGCTCCGAGCTTAGACATGCCGATTGTGTCGATGGTGAGTTATTCCATTATTCAGCGACAGGGGGCCGAGCGCTACCTAGCGGATGCCAAGGCTGCAGGATTTTCTGGTGCGATTGTTCCAGATTTGTTGGTCGAAGAATCCGCCGATTTGCGAACACTTTGTAGCGAACAGGATTTCAGTTTAATTCACTTAGTAACGCCGACTACGCCGCGCGACAGAATGTTGCAGATTGCGGAAGCATCGACGGGATTTATTTACTTTGTGTCGGTGACCGGCATCACGGGGGAGCGAAATGAATTGCCTCCAGATTTGCTCGAGCAAGTGCAGTGGCTACGCGAACGCACCAATCTGCCGATTTGCATCGGTTTCGGAATTAGTCGAGTTGAGCATGTGAAGTTGCTATCGCCTGTAGCGGACGGATTAATCGTTGGTTCGGCCATAGTCCGACGCTTGGCCGAAAATTCCAATCCAGAGCAGGCGGTCGAAGCCGTCGATAACCTGGCTCGCGAACTGATAGCAGCGATGGAATAGGCGTGCTTGTGCGCTGAAAGACATTCGCTTGCGGTCGTTTTTCGTTGGCTAATTGGAATCTTACCCTGAAATAAAACACTGCCAGTCTTCGGCCGTGGATGTGGGCACACATCCGAGAGTATCAATCTGAGCCGAGAGGCCAAGGTCCTTTCCGTATCCGGATTCGATGAGATTGATCCCGCCATCGGCACGACGGAACTCATCTTCAATTCTCTGGGGCAGTTGAACTGCGGTGCTGCCGCTGGTTGCGTTCAGCCAGCAAGAAAGGGCGATTTGTGCACCATCGCCGCAGAGTTGTACGGAAGGTTCCTGATGAATTAGATCCACGATGGCGCCAGCAGCTAAGGTGTCCTCAAGTGCAACCTTACGATCGGTCCCCGCGCAGACGATTTGGAAAGTTTTCTCGCCTGCGTCGCGAAGTTTCTCAACGACTGCGTGACGGTTGAGCAGGCAGGCGAGCCAAATTGAATTGGAATTCTGAACTGAGGCAATGGCTCGAGTGCCATTTGTCGTTGTAAAAAATAGTGTCTTTCCAGCTACGTTCCCAGCCGTATATTCAGCTGGACTATTGCCGAGGTCGAAACCGTCGATGCGATGTCCTAGTCGTTCGCCGCAAAGTGCGATAGGCCCGGAGTGCTTTTTAGCCAGTCTTCTCACAGCCGCAACCTCAGATGCAACCCAAAGTCTTGAAGCTCCGGCGGAAAGAGCTTGGCAGGCGGAGGTCGTAAACCGCAAGGTGTCGATCACAATTGATATTGCGTCGTTGGTTGCGTCAGCAAGCTCCGGTAGCAGAGCAACGTGTATTGGAGTGGACATTTCTGTTTTTATTTGAGAGTAGGGTGAAAGTGCTTTTGGCAAGTGCCTAGGAAATAGGCCGTTATTGAAGAATGTTTTGCCGGCAACGGGTCGATACGAAATCGTCGAACCGGGATTTACTTACGCAAATTCCGGAGGGGCCAGTAAACATCGGGAGGAGGACACTCTATAATCGCCAGTCCAATCTGAATAGCTGCTACAACTTTTGAAACCTCTGCCGAATTTCTCACCAATGTCGTCGCCGTCTTCTACTTTGCCCAGCGATATGGAAAATGCCCTGCAGAAGTTTGGGTTGAGCGCCTTTCGTCCAGGGCAGCGTGAAGTCATCGAAGCTATTGTTTCCGGCAATGATTGCATGTGTATCATGCCAACCGGTGGCGGAAAAAGCCTGTGCTATCAGTTGCCCAGTATCATTCGTTCAGGGTTGACGATCGTCGTTTCGCCCTTGATCGCGCTCATGAAGGACCAAGTCGACAGTCTTTCTGCACGCGGGATTTCAGCCGCTCTGATCAATAGTTCGTTGTCTGCTTCCGAGCAAACCGCCAGATTGCAGGCCGTGGCCAGCGGACACTATCAACTTGTTTATGTTGCTCCCGAACGGCTGCGTAACAACCGGTTTCTTGAAGCCATTCGCGCCACTCCCATTCAACTCCTGGCGGTGGACGAAGCCCATTGTATTAGTCAGTGGGGACACGACTTTCGCCCGGACTACCAGCGGATTGGTCAGTTCCGCGAGCTTTTGGGCGGCGTGCAAACCGTAGCACTTACGGCAACGGCCACGCCCCGAGTTCGTGATGACATACTTAAAGTCTTAGAGCTCAAGCGCGCGAAACAGTTCATGAGTGGTTTCGCGCGACCTAATTTGCACTTTGGCGTAGTCAGTTCCAACAATGATCGTGAGAAAGAATCGGAGCTCGTCAAGTTTTTGGGAAAAGGGCAGGGATCTGGTATTGTTTACTGCGCCACGCGGAAACGTTGCGAGGCTTTGGTTGAATTACTTTCGGAAAAACTGCGTATGTCGGTCGGCGCATACCACGGAGGATTGTTGCAAGATCAGCGCAAAGCGATTCAAGAGCGGTTCATGAACAATGAACTAGAGATCGTAGTTGCCACCAACGCATTCGGCATGGGAATCGACAAATCTGATTTGCGATTTGTCTTGCATTACAACATGCCCGGCTCATTGGAGGCCTATTATCAGGAAGCGGGCAGAGCGGGTCGAGACGGCAAGCAATCACAGTGTGTGATGCTTTACTCGTTTCAAGACCGGCACATCCAAGAGTTCTTTATAGAAAATAGTTATCCAGAAAAAAATGTAATCCAGTCCGTATACGACTTTCTTCTAGCCCGAGAAGAAGATCCTATCGAGTTGACTCAGGACGAGATTCGAGACCGACTAGGACTATCGGGTTCGGCGGAAGCCATCGGCAGTTGCCTGCAGATTTTGGCTCGGACACGCGTGATTGATCGCTTGGAAATGGGCGGCGGAATGGCCATGGTGCGGATTGAAAGCAATCTGCCCACCATGGTGGACCTGCTTCCACGTGAAGCCAAGGTGCGGCGTTCGGTGCTACGTTTTGTTGAAAAAGCAGTCGGAGATCGGCGGGGTGAGGAAGTTTTCCTTCACCCGAGATGGATGTTGCAGGAGTCTGGCATGCAGCGCGAGACGCTGAGTCGAGCCCTGCGAGAATTGAACAAATTGAGCGGCTTTGACTATGTTCCTCCTTTTCGTGGGCGCGCCATCCACTTTCGGAGGCGAGACCTTGCATTCGCTGACTTAGAAATCGACTTTCAAGCTCTGAGAAAGCGCAAGGAGGCGGAATACGATCGCCTCAATCAAGTGGTACGTTATGCGCAAGCGCCAACATGCCGGCAAACTTCGATCCTGAAGTACTTTGGAGATCAAGAAGCAGATGACTGCGGCAGATGCGATCGTTGTGGGTTGAGTCCGGGTTGGCCCAAGTTCGAAGGTGCTGCAGCCGGTTCTAGCTCGGGTGATCCGCGAGTGAAAGACTCGCATCGTAAAGCAGATGTATCAGAGTCTGGCAAGTCGGAG
>JBCCEO010000846.1:0-3473 GCA_039030255.1 Planctomycetota bacterium
AAGCCACAGGCGCATCTTATCAGCAAGCTCGGCAAGACTTGCCGGCGTTCACTACGGGCTACAACTCAAACAGATTCACCTTCGATCACAATCCGCCTCCAGATCTCGAAGGTAAGGAGCATCCACAGCCGCAGGCCATAGCGACCTGGTCCTTCTTCAGTCGAGTAGTCCAAAAGTTGTTTCACTCGTTCGTATTCAAAGATGCCGGTCTGCTTGATGCTGCGTTTGCACAAGATCTTTCTTGCATAACGGCGCAGATCTTTTTGAAACCAAAAGTGAACTGGAACTCGCATTCCACTCTTAGGACGTTCGATGATATCGCGGGGCAAATCCCCCTTGAACGCTTCCTTGAGTACGACTTTTTCTACGCCGTTTCGCAACTTCATTGTTGGCGGCATGGCAAAGCTGAGTAAGGTCAGTTGATCATCAAACAAAGGCGAAAGCGGCGTCAATCCATGGGCGGCCAGCATGCGGTCCACTTTCGGCAGAATTAAGTTGGCTCCCTTCAAGCGAATGTTGATGGCCATCAACTTGTTCAAAAAGCTGCGAGGACGCTGCGTCTGAAAAAACGGAATCAAGGGGCCTTCTAAGTCTGCGGACTCGGAAATGGATAAACGGAAATCTGGTGTCAGCAAACGACTCCATTCCTCGTACGCTCTGCGGTAGGAAGCCAAGTATGCTTGTTCTCGAAAATTCTTGGGGCGGTCAATTCCGCCGTACCAATGCGCAAGCATCATGGGAATATTCTTAGGGCCTCCAAAAAGTGGGTCACCGCCTTCGCCGTTAAAAACGAATCGCCCTAGTGAACTGACCTTGCTCGCCAACTCGTAATTCGGCTGTGTAATGGGATCGCCGATAGGCTCATCTAAGTGCCAAACCATTTGCCGCAAATTGGGCAGAAAGGCTTTAGGCCGAATCAGAATTTCTTCATGTTTGCTGCCGATACGCTCGGCAACTTGCCGCGCGAACGGCAGTTCGTTGGTGTACTTTGCGCCAAAATGAAGTGCGAAAGTGCGAATAGGCTGAGAAGATTGTCGAGCGACTTCTGCCGCAATCAGGCTAGAGTCCAACCCGCCTGATAGGAAGACCACGGGCTCGGATTCAACCAGACGCTCTGCGACAGCCCGCTCAATACACTGCTTGGTTTCGGCGACCCAATCTCGTGATTTTTGGCAAGCTGGATCATTCGTACCTGACGAGTACTCTTGCGATTCAAAATCGAAAACGCGAGTCACTTTTGGATCGGAATTCGAGGAGAGTTCGACGGCGGTGCCAGCTTCAACCTCGAACACTTCCTCGAGCATGGTGAACTGCGCCGGCACAAAACTAAAGGCCAGATACTGTGCGAGCGATGCCGGGCGAAGCGTCTTACGAAAGGAGAGTTCGGAGGTGATTGCTTTTGGCTCCGA
Source organism: Planctomycetota bacterium (assembly GCA_039030255.1). GTDB lineage: Bacteria > Planctomycetota > Planctomycetia > Pirellulales > Pirellulaceae > Aureliella. Next base: position 1,410 of record JBCCEO010000846.1, read on the forward strand.
GGCGACTAACCACCGTTTTTGACCTTGAGAGTCTGTCATCGCACCATAGTAGAGCGACTGGCAGCCAGTCATGTCGCGGGCAACTACAACACCCTCGCCGTTTGCCACGCACACTGCGTAGCTGCCGCGAAGTTGCTTCCAGCTGCGAAAATCAGAATGTAGCTTTTCGTTGAAGCTGAATCCCGCCAGTGCAATAGGGCGTTTGCCTTCCAAATGATCCTTGGCCGAATCGAATTTGGCGGCATCGCACTGAAAGATCCCGGTTTGCCGGGCTCCGATCTTTGGTTGATCTTCCCATTCCAAAACAGCAGCAGAGCTGGATTGTGTCGCGAAGGAATCAAACACATCTCCGCGGTGTGAAAGCCGTTGGGCCAACCGATAGAGCAACTTCCGATCAGGCGGACCGGTGAACGCGACTAAGCCACTCATAGCGTCTGACCATTGATTTGGCAGCTAACTTGACAGAAACCGATCGACATAGGCCAAGAGAGGGAGGAATAAAAAGTGCTTGCCCAAGTTCGAGCAAGGCTCAAAATGAGAGGGAATGATTAGGGCTGGAGTGCAGGAGCCTTCAAGTACGCCAACCATACTTGTGCTTCCGGCGTGTACGGTCCATTAGCTTGCTGTACGATGGATTCCAGTTCGGTAATTGCTGCTTCTTGGTCACGTTGCATGACGCGGATCATCGCGATTTTGAACTGAGCTTTATTGGACTCCTCGCTTCCTGGATAGTCATGCATTGTTTGACTGAACCACTTTTCGGCTTCTTCCAATTCCCCCGTCCCCAGACGCGACTTACCAATTAGAAAGGTTGCCCGCGCACACAACGCGTGGCCTCGATGCTGCTTGAGGAAAACCTCAAAGCCCTGTGCAGCTTGGTTAAGTTCACCCGCAAAGACTTGCTGTCGTAGTTTCTCGAACTCGAGTCCAACCGCTCCCTTCCGCTTCGTACAACTGGTAGTCGAGAATAGCATCCACGCCAGGAGGACTAAAAAGGCCGCTGAACTACTTCTTATTCGGTTGAGCATACTGTCACTATAGAATCGGGGGGATTTGTAATTATCCAAAGTCAGAACCTCCAGATCCAGAATCCGCCGCTTGCCGCATTAGCATCGACTCAAAGGAGCTTTCCGATGCAAAGCAAAGCAACATTCCTTCCGCCAAAAAAAGCGTTTGAAGGGCGTCAACGGGAAGATCGCGTATTGGCCGCTGATTGTCAAAATTCTTGGTTCGTTTGATTTTCTCGAAATCCGAAGGCTTCAGTCCCAGATCAATCACTTTATGCTGTCTAATACCGAGCCAACTTTGTTCGCGCAGTCTACGCTCCATATTTTGACAATCCCGTGTTGCGTCGTGCAACAGGAAGACGGGAAGGTCCGCTCTCTCATCCAAAAGTTTCCTCGCAACTGACTGCAAATAACTCGGATATCCTGACTCCGAAAGAACCAGCATTCTTTGCTCGGCGTGAACATTATTGAACACAAGTAAGTCGACCAAAATGTCGCGATTGACAATAAGAATGCGCTCGACGCCATACGAATAGATATCTTCCTCCGACCAATTGGGCGGCGGTTGGTGCAAGGAGGGCTCGACTAAAACACCAGGCGTTTCTTTTCCTTCCGCATACCAACGCGACGCATGCACTTGGAATTGCTGCCAGGGAATCACGAAGGCTTTACTATAAAGTGCCGCGCCGAACGTGAGCACAGCGATGCCAAGGCCGAAAGCACCAACCACAACCTCAGTCCAGACAAAGAAAATACTGATTAGAAATGCGACAGCACTGACGATGTAGAGCGGAACTGCACTGTTCTTTATGTTTGCGCAATAGGCCGCATAGAGTTGCGTCAACGTAAAATGTGCGGTCTCATTTTGGCTCGCCTTGCGGTAAGCGGCCAGGAATTTCCCGTCGGTGAAACCAAAAGTTTCTCGAGACTTCGGATTAAATGTAAAGCGATAGGAGCAAGAGCAAACCATTCCAAGTTTGGCTTGATGGTCCTTTTCACACTTGGGGCACTTCATGCGTTCCGAATTTATCCTCTAAGATCAGCCGCAGAAACTCCG
>JBCCEO010000847.1:0-3462 GCA_039030255.1 Planctomycetota bacterium
CCATCAATTGGTCATCTCCATATCTGGTAAAGATATGTAGATCTCGGCCAATCTGCATATTCTGGAACGTGAAAACGTCGTTCGCATATCCTCCGAAGGCGAAAAAGCTCCCGCCAGTTGTGACTTGGTTGACATCGACTTGCTTCGAGTAGGACCCCCCTTCTATCCTCAAGTCATGTCCGACGCTGACAGAATTCAACGCCACAATGTCATTGTCCTGTCCGTGTCCCGCGACGATCTGTAACAGATAAGCAACACTAGAATTGCTTAGCGAAAGGGTGTCATTCCCAGATTCACCGAACATCAACAGACTTCGTTGTGCCTGCAAGTCCTCAGCATTGATTAAGTCTTCGCCGAGACCAGTGTTCAATATGACTTCGCTGTTGGCAACGACCCCTTGTAGCTGGATGTTGTCATTCCCATTTTCGCCAAACACGTGAAGTGGGCCATCGAAGCTTGCGTTATTCAACGTGAAGATATCGTTGCCGCTTTGTCCGTAGAGGAAAGCACCATAGGGTAAGGATCCGCCCGTAATTGAGAGCTGATCATCACCATTGCCAAGGAAGGCGACAACGCGCTTGATTCCATTGTAAGTTTGCGTATTGGTGCTTCCGTTGAGAATGGTACCGGCCTGCGGAGTCACGGATACTTCCCCAGTATCGGATCGACTGACAACAAACTGGTCGTTTACGTTGGAGCCACGAAGCTCAAGTACATATCCATATGCATTGGCATGGGCGCTTTCCTGTTGGCCGCTCGATTCACCTTCACCACCAACAAACAGGCCGGAGAGAATCGTCGCGGTTTCACCCCCGGTGACAATTTGTACGTCGCGGAAGCCAGGCGAAACGTCTGTAGCAATTTGAACGGTGACATCAGCTTCCTGTCCACTGATTGCGTTAACTGAGAGCACTTCTATTCCGGCTCCAAGAAATGCTTGGGCCATCGAGTCGAAGTTCGTATTGATTCCCCGCACCTTAATGACAGCCCGAGTTCCTGCATCTACCGAGTTTGGTTCAAGTGCGGTAATTGTCGGAATCGCAATGGCCTCACCAGATACGAAGGAAGCCCGCCTAAGTTCGTCTGTTTCACCATCAGTCGTCACCGCGAGAGATCGAAAGCCGATATCTGCGGAGTCGGCGATTCTAGTCTCAACTTCCAGTAACGTGTCGGAAACTCGATTCGTCGAAAGGACTTCCACATCGCTTCCGAAGGAAACTTCCGTATCGTTGGTCCACGCAGTATTCACGCCGCGAATGAGCAGCCGTGATTCTTGCCCGCGCACCATTTCCTGCGGTTCGACCGATAGGACTGTAGGTGTGCTGATTGCATTTACTATATTGAGCACCGCAATACCTTCCGCAACCTCGACACCACCGCCCAGCGGAGTCGACACAACCGCATCCCGGGCCCCGAGAGTTGCATCCGGTTCAACTCGGATCGTTGCGGTAAGTCGAGTTGGGCCTTGGACGCTGGTCGATAGGACTTGCACACCTTCACCCAGGTTCACGGAGGTCGCACCGTCCATCCAATTCGTCGCTCGCCCACTCAGGACGATTGAAATCTCTTCACCTAAAGGTGCATCTTGCGGATTGCCTGCAATCACAACTGGTTGGAGAGTGCTCACAAGTGTGTTGAGCACAGCAGCCTCGTATGATTCTAGCTCACCTTCATTTACTTCGTCACGAACCAGGAAGATTCCACCAGTCTGCGCCGAGATCGTTGAGAAAACTTCAACCGCCGAGGTAATACCAACAAACGGATCATTTGCGACAGTGAGCTCGTAGAAAGAATCCTCTCCTTCAATGGATACGAAATAGTTTTCTGTCATGTCCGGCGTGAAGGATAATGGGCTTCCGGGTGAGGCAGCCAATTCGGTTGAACCATCTGGGCCGAGGAGCTTCATCACGATTGTTGAGTCGTCATCCGTTAGAACTAGGTCTGTCAGTTCTATCGTGACTGGTTCGTCAGCCGTCAGTGGCAGCACAAAGAAATCGATTGCATTATCATCATGTAGGCTACCCATGACCGGAGCACCACCAGCCTGTACACGAGTCGCAGATTCGGTCGAGTTTCCGTGAGCATCGCTTGGCGTTTGGCCCGGGTCAACCACCGAGCTATCGCCAGGAACATTACCAGCACCACCGGGTTTTCCACGAGTTGCCTCTGGCAAGAAGGAAGTTGTTTCGACATTCGTTAGATTGTCTGCGAAAGGCAGGAAATCCCCGGGCTGAATTTCCGTTTCGCCTTCACCATCGATTGGCTCGCAATCCCCTGAGAGGATTGTGTTGACACGGATGCTTTTGGCACGAAGTTTTGCGAGCACGCTCCCGAGGTTGACGCCCGGATTAGGAGCTGCATCTGTCGCAATCAGAATCGTGCCACCTGGGCTCACATTTTCGGCCGCTCTTTCCAAAGCATGCGTACTGGATTCCGGGCAACCACCTCCACCCGAGGCTCGCAAGCCCGCGACTGCGGTGCTCATTGCTGAAAGATCTTCGGTGGTGAGACGTGTTGTAACACTGTCTTTGAATGTAATCAGCTGAGTTAGTGGGGGCTCTCCACCTCCGGCCCCAATAGTTGAAACGAAAGTTTGCAAAGCGTTTCGCACGCCGCCAATTTCTTCTGTCATGCTTCCAGTATCATCGATGACGAAAGCAAATTTCGTGTTCTTGAAACTCCGGTGTCCACTCCAGTAATAGCCGGTCGCGCCGCCAGGCGATGCCGGGGCGTCGGTATCCTGACTTTCCACCACCCAATGCAACTTGGAATCCCCGGCCAAGATCATTGTCCATTCTGCGGCGGTTGGCTTCCATTTCATCGTGTTGACTTCAGGGCTAGTGAAGACAACCGTCGCAAAATCTTCGGTGAAGAATTTCACGCGGAATTTTTCTGGAGTTGTCGTGGTGCCCTTCCCCCCGTAGGTCCAAGTGAACTCTGGGGGATTGGCTAGATCGGGAACAAATCCATCGGTTGGAGCAGAGATTGTGGTTGAGACGTTGCCGAGTGCAAAGAGTTCGCCAAGTTTAGCTTTGCCTCGATTGTCTTCTTTGGCAGCCAAAGCTTCCCAAGCCTTTCCAGGTGTATCCGCCTTTGCGCCGACTAGGGTCGAATGCAGTTTGCGGTGACCAAGAGCAAAGTTGTCCCCCATTTCGTTTTTCGTGTCTGCGAGGTCCCAGAGAATGCTCAAGATGCTCAACTCATTGTCTTCACCTCGTCCAGTCTCCGTCTCAATATTGAAAATCCCCGTACTGCCGTCTTCGCTATCGTCGTAGTCGAGATTGCCAACCAAGGGAATGTTCAGGCCCGCAGTTCCCATGGCTTGTTGGGCTGCAAACGAGTAGTAGGTTGCGTAACCCTCAGACCACGACAGCAACGAACCATCCGTCTTGTTATATCTATCGGCCAAATTATCGGAGAAGAGGTGGGTTCCCCCAGGCGAATTGTCAATCTTAACGTGGG
>JBCCEO010000848.1:0-3433 GCA_039030255.1 Planctomycetota bacterium
CAACTTTTTTCCTCGCACCCGCAACCGTTCTTTACAAAGGATAGATAATCTGAACATTTTTACTCCTTCACTTTCAAACTCATTATGGCTAAACGTTTCTCTTCTATCATAGTCATTATTTTCGGCTTCAAAAACTGGAACTTCGAAAAATCATGTTCATGTCTTCACTCCAGTTACTATGTGTCTGTTTCATTCTTATTGTTTTCTAAAGAAAAAGATAAAGATTTATTTTATATTATCCACCGGAAAGACAAAAAATTGAAAAACACAATACCTTAAGGGAATAAATTTTCGCAAGAATTAAATTTCGCGATTTCGCAAAGAATTGATAAAAGTTAGTCTCTGTGCCACGCCTCAAAAGGCCTAGCACCCGTGTCCAGATTCCAGGGCCCTGCTCACCGCTCGATTCGCGAATGAAAATTCCAGCCAAAATCACACACAAAGTCATCGCCAGGACCCAACTCAAAGCGAGCGTCGTCGAGACCGTGACAGGCAAGCTATATACGTACTCGCGCCCGCCGCCTTCCAAGGCAACCAACATCGGAATGAAGGCAGCCATTGTCGTCAGAGTTCCGACCAGCATTGGAATGGCCAGTGTGTTTGCGCCAGCAACTGCGGCAGGAAAAGGCTTCATTCCAGCGATTTGATTCGTTCGTGCCTGATCGCATACTTGCACCGCATTATCGACTAACAGCCCAAGAGAAATAATCAGTGCGGCCAAGGAGATCTGCTCGAGTTGAACTCCGAACAAAGTGATGATGCCGATCGAGGCGACAACGACCACAGGAATGTTCGCTGCCATGACGAAAGAAGTTCGAAAGCCGACGACGAGGTAGACCACTACAACCACGATTGCGATGGCTTCGATCACGTTGATAATGACTTCACTAATTTTCGCCGCCACATTCTCCGATTGATCCGAAACTGGTGTCGCAGCAATGTCTCCTGGCAAACGCTGCTCGAGTTCCGCTAGCTCGAAAACGCGTTTCTTTGAACGTTCGCAAATATCAATGATGTTCGATCCACTTTTCATCGTGATGCCCAACATCACCGCTGGAGTCGAACTTTTGTCATCGCTGAAGCGACAAATGTAACGAGGTGGATCTTCATACCCGCGTTCGACGGTTAGCCCCAACTCGCCAAGGTAAACTTGTCGCTGTCCAGTTTCGGTTTGAACCGTACTGGCGATCTGCACAATTTCATCGACGGCGCTGAACTCACCGCCCGGCTTGACCGAAAAGTGCCCCGCAGGTGTGTCGATTTCTCCGCCTGGCTCGATGATATTTCGGTTGGCAGCCAATTGCTCCAGCTGCTGCGTCGAAAGTGCGAGCTGTGACCAGTTGCCCAAGTCGGATTCGATGTAGATCGCCTCACGCTGCACTCCGAACTTGTCCACTTTAGCCACGCCAGGCAGTAGACGCAGCTCATCACCAATTTCATCCGCGAACTCTTCGAGCTGTCGCAAGGTGTATCGATCCTGCTCACGAATCTCCTCACGATCGTGGCTAGGCGTTTGGTGAACGGCTAGCAAAAGTACGGTGGTGTCACCAAACTCATCGTTGACGATTGGGCGCACAGAAGGCTCTGGCATCTGGACGAGCTCGACACGACTGCGGACTTTGTCCCAGACATTCTGGATATCGCTGGGGCTTACGCGATCATCGAGCTCGACATAGACCGTGCTGCTACCCAATTTGGAAGTCGAGCGAACCGTGTCCACTTCTTCGATACTGACCAGATCCTGCTCGATTGGATCGGTGATCAGCTCTTCTACTTTTTCAGCTGGAGCGCCCGGCCAGCTGGTACTCACCACGCAAACACGAATCGTGAATTCAGGATCTTCACGCCGCGGCATCGTAAAGAAGCTTAACGCTCCCCACGCCATCAGCAGGATGACGGTCGACAGGATGATCGCGCGATAGCGAACGGCAAAGGCAGGCAAGTTCATTACGCCTTCTCCGGTGCAGTCGTGGCATCTATCCCTGCTTCAGCCGACGCACTTGCTGAGGCTGCTCGTTCTCCCGCGCCAGGCAGCTTCTCCGTAACGCGAATCGCATCGCCGTCTTTCAAGAAATGCACGCCTCCGACGACAATGTCCATGTCCGGCCCAAAGTTTTGCCCTTCAAGCGGCTTGATCTCAACGACAGAATCCAAATCCAACTTATCAGGCAGTTCGGCCATGACTTCCATACGCTTGGCTTTCCCATCCTGGGAAACGAACAAATACTTGTAACCTGACTCTTCGTAAATCGCCTGAATCGGTACGAACCAACCGTTTTGCTTCTTCCCTGTATCCAAATCCATGCTGACCAAATCCCCTGGCCGCAGCATCCATTGGCTTCCGGAGTCGAACACCGCCGACTTGCCATCCCAGGCAGCCAAATCGTCGGGCAAAATCAACTTACTTGTCACCAATCGCAGATTCTCGTCAGGGAGTGGATCGCGAAAGGTTCCAATCGTGAACTTCCAGTTACCGAGAAACGGAATCGCCGCATCGCTCACATTGACATAGGCTTTCGAAACTTCCAGTTTTTCAGGAAGCGTTTGCTTGCGTCGTGCCTTGTCGAGTACCCAAACGAACTTACCGTTCTCGTCTTCATGGATGGACTTTTCCTCGAACAGCTTCGTTCCTTCTGGAGTGCCGACCACGGAGTTGAGATCAACAGGCCAAATGTCTTCTGTGCGAGCAACCGCCCCGCTGCTGGCGACCGACTCGGGTACATACTGTTGATTCAACATTAGTAGAGTCACGGTAAAGGTACGAGTCGATGGATCGGCACTTGGGTCGACGACGTGCACAATGGCGATTTCCTCGCCTCGGGAGCCATCGGGTTTCAGGTAAGTCACTGGGACTTGAAGGCGTCTTTGGATCTGCCGCGATTGTTCGGCGGAAACTTCAAACTCAATCTTGATCGGATCCATCATCTGCAAAGTCAAAACAGGAGATCCAGCGCTGACGACGCTACCCGGCACCACATGGACCTCGGATATCTGCCCTCGGTAGGAACCAAAGAGTTGCGTATTCTTCAAGTTCCGCACGGCATCTTTCAATCGTTGTTCCGCAGATCGAACATTAGCTTCTGCCGTCGCCTTCTCGACTTTCGCTTGCCCTTACTGAGCTTCGATTGCTCGTAGTCGAGCTTGTTGGATATCAAAGCGGTTCTGTGCGCTCTCCAACTCGGCTTGTGCGATGGCTCTCTGCGCTTCGAGTTGTTTCATACGATTGAGTTCAGCTTGGGCGAGTTCGAAATCGGACTGCGTTGAAGCCTTGTCTGCTTTCAAAGTCTGGTTCAACTGGATCTCAGCCGCTTCAAGATTCAGTCTTGCTACGTCCAAGGCCGCTTGCTCGTAGATCAGTCCCACCAACCAAGTGGCCGAAGGCCGAAAACCCATTCGCTACATCCATGTTACCCTTGTGCCTGGTCACAAGTTC
>JBCCEO010000849.1:0-3433 GCA_039030255.1 Planctomycetota bacterium
ATCTTGACTGAGGGACATGCCGAGCCTGACTTCAAGCAAAGGTGGGAAGCCATTTGGCAATGCGTCAAGTCAGACAATTGTTGGGAGACCTATGAAGTCCAATGCTTCATGTGGACTCCTGAAAGCTGGAGGAACTATGCAACCTGGAGGAAGGTGCAGCTCGAAGACGCGCGCTGTTTGTGTTTGACCCAGCAATTAATGTGGCTGAATGCCTTCGTTCTTAATTCTATACACCGTCTGTTCTACGCTGATTTTGGCCGAGTTGCTGCGCGGAGATCCGAGCTGGCAACTAGCTTCGACGCTAACTGTCCTCGTGAGCTCCGTATTGTTGGTGGCAGCCTTGGGCAAGCTTTCCACATGGCTTGGTCTGCGATTTGGTAACGGCCTCAAAGCACAATCGACCGAAGAGGTTTGGGACAGGATGCTTCGGATAGGGCATGACCGACCTTATCAGTTCTTGTGTATCGCTTATCCACTTTTGCTGTACGCTAGCGATGCGATAGCCTGGGCTAACGGTTTTCGTCAAGCCGGGTGGCACCTTGCTTTCGCAACTCTGCTTTTCGCACCGCACCTCGTTTTCTGTTTGTCAATCGCTTGGGTAGCGGCCCAGGTAGATGGTTATTTCGGAGAGTCCGTATTGGAGCGTTGGAGACTTCGGTTAAGGCTGGGCGCATGGACAAATACCGTGGTCTGCTTGGTTCCGTTGTTTCTGATCATGACGATCAGCGATCTGATGAATTCGCAGATGACTGCGGCTATTCCATTTGTCTTGCGAATCTTATCGTGCATCGGCGTCGTACTATTATGTTTGGCGTCCTACCCTACGTTTTTGTCCTTTTGGATGGGGTGTCGGGATCTTGATCAACCGAAGCTTCAGATGCGAATTGAGCGTTTGAGAAACGCATTGGGAATAAGAAAATGCAAAGTTCGTATTGTTTCTAGCAATGAAACTTGGAACTCGGCTGCAGTTGTTGGATGGATTCCGTGGGGCCGGCAGCTATGGCTGGGAGATGGGCTGGTTGAGCATCTGACCTCGGCAGAAATCGACATGGTTGTGTTGCACGAGCTAGCACATATCCGGCTCCTGCACTTTTTCAATCGATTGCTACCTGCTCTTTGGTCTGCACTGATTGGTACCGCTGTACTATTGGGCTTGAATATCCTGATTGGAACGCTTTGGGCAAATGGGGCTGCTGCTTTGGTTATTTCGTCTATTGTCCTTGTTGTGGGTTTGGCGTGGGTGTCGCGCAAATGTGAATATGAGGCGGACATATGGGCAGCAGGTGTCGCAGCGGAGAATTGCGAGTGGGCACATGGTTGCCCAAAGGCAGCCGCCGAAAGTCTGCTTTCTGCCTTGTGCAAACTAACTCCAGACACCGCTGCGAATCGCGTGACTCTGCTGCATCCCTCTTTCCTACAACGTGAAGCTCAACTTGCACATGCCTTGTCGTACGCACGGGCTGAATCGCTACAAACAGTTGGCAACTAGTCCTTGTGGACTTTCCGGTGCATCGAAGCAATAAAGATTGGTCCCCAAAATGAAGGGGTGTGTATGTCGCCTGGGTGGATTACTACGGCCACAAAATCCGATCGATTGGGATGAACGGGTAGTCAAAGCATGGAGCGGAGTATGCTCCAGTCGTTTCACACAAATCTGTTCATTTTTGGGAAAAAGCAGGACGAAAATATGCTATATCGCATTGAGCGATTCCTTTCTCCAATCCAAGCGAGATCACCGTGGCCTCCATCCCAACAATTCGCAACGGCGAGCTTCTTCAGCGGGTAGACACCGCAATTAAGAGCAGCCCACATCTATCGAGTCATCAAGTCTTCTGCCAAGAAGAGTCAGGCGTCATCGTCTTGCACGGTCGTGTGAAGTCGTTCTTTGAGAAGCAGATGGCACAAGAAACTTTGAAACGCGTCGATGGAGTTGAAAAAGTCATCAACGAACTTGAAGTTCAATGGATGAACGCGATGGCTGACTGAGCAAGGGCTCATCACATCTACAGAAATGACTCAAGGTAGAATCTTCGTGGCGGATTTGAGTGTGCTCTTTTAAATTGAGCTCGCGAGAGTTGTCAAAACATAGGCAGCAGAGATTCATTTGCCGCAGCAGCATGGTTAATTCGGTCCGCTTCTACTTCTTCCGGATCGAAATTGTTCTTAGCCGACAAACTCTACCTCCCCGCTAGACGCGGGCGGCAATTGGCCTAAAAAGAGTGCTCCTGTGTGGTCCAGATTGGGATCACCAAGCTATTTGAATACTCTTTAATAATCCCAGGAGAAGAACCATGGCGAGAGCTGGTGCTGTGACCTTTAAGGGCAATCCAATGACGTTGCTTGGCGAAGAAGTGACAACGGGGAGCTCTGCCCCCGAATTCTCACTGCATTTTTTCGACGGTGGCCTGCAAAACCTGAGCAAGGCTGATTTGGCAGGCAAGCCAACGATTTTGTCAGTTGTCCCGAGCCTCGATACGGGCGTATGCCAGATTCAAACCAAGAAATTTAATGAGCAATTGGGGGCTTTGGGCGATTCGGTCAATGCTGTGACAGTGAGTTGCGATCTTCCATTTGCCCAAAATCGCTTCTGTGGGGCAGAGGAAGTGGCCAACATGAAAGTTGGAAGCGACTATCAAAGCGGCGCTTTTGGCGCGTCTTTTGGCGTGATGATCGACGAACTGAAATTACTAGCGCGCAGTGTTTTTGTACTAGATAGCCAGGGAACAGTGGTTTACGCCGAAGTTGTGCCCGAGGTTACGGAAGAGCCGAATTATGATGCTGCGTTGAGCGCATTGAAGGATGCTAGCTAAGAGAGCCGCCTCTGTTGAGGTATTGATTAGCTCGAATAGATGGCGAAAAAGCCTCAGAAGTCCAAGTATTTGATTGACTCGCGAGAGTCACAGTCTCATAATCCGTAGTATTGAGCCGGTAGGTCTGATACTAGAATGCGACTGCACACGGAAATTTTTCTCTCCGAGACAGTGTTTGGTTGATGATTTGTTGACTCTCGGGTTGAGAACTGTTTCTATTGAGGATTTTTGAGGTGACAAATATTTACGTCGGGAACTTGTCTTTCCGAGCTTCTGAGGACGATGTGCGGACTGCATTCGAGCGATATGGAGATGTATCGTCCGTTAACATTATCATGGATCGGGAGACAGGACGCTCGCGTGGCTTTGCTTTCGTAGAGATGCCCAACGAAGAGCAAGCAAAAGAAGCGATTGAGAACATTAACGGACAAGAAGTCGTCGGTCGCAATGTGACGGTCAACGAAGCTCGACCACGTCAAGATCGCCCACGAGGTGGACGTCCAGATCGAGATCGCGGTCGTAGCTATTCGCGCGGCGATGATTACTAGGCCAGTGCGACGGGCGAAAGCCTGAGTAATCTGAGTTATAGAGCCCAATGAGCCGAGTTGTTGTTGCAACTCGGC
>JBCCEO010000850.1:0-3419 GCA_039030255.1 Planctomycetota bacterium
AAAAGTACGGCTCCACGAATCATCGCGACAAGAAATCTTTGCCTCTAGCTAACGACAACCAGCCGCTACTACCGGTCAATTACCTTCCATCACACCCATTCAATAACACGCATATGAATGTGAGGGACGAGGTCAATGTAAGCGGAGTTTGGAAGAATCGCGACGAAGCCACCATTCGGAATGAAATCGGAAGACAGTTTGCCTGCAGTGAAAACATCGATATCCAAATTGGTCGTGTGTTGGAGAAACTGCAAGCCATGGGAGAACTTGATAACACGATCGTTTTCTATACGGCCGATCATGGAATGGCCATTGGAAGGCATGGATTGCAGGGCAAACAAAACCTGTATGAACATACTTGGCGAGTCCCCATGGTTGTTTCAGGACCTGGGATTGCTACTGGTAAACGCAAGCAGGGCAACATCTACCTGCTGGACGTCCTAAGCACACTTTGTGACATGGCCAAAATTCAAGCACCACAAACCAACGAAGGAAAGAGTTTTCTACCTGTACTAACCGGTGAGCAAGACACGGTGCGTGAAACCTTGTTTGGTGCCTATAGCGGCGGTGCAAAACCAGGCATGCGAGCCCTTCGCCAGGGAGATTGGAAACTGATTCAGTACGAATCGGCCAGCGATGGAGTCCAAGAAGTTCAACTGTTCAACCTGGCCGAAAACCCGCACGAATTTTTGGCACAACATGCCGATTCGGAAGTCGTTTCCTTAACAGGTCAGTCTCCCTCAAAAGAGCAGGTCAACTTGGCTAGCGATAAACGCTATGCAGACAAACTCCTTGAGATGCAGAAGTTGCTGGCAAGTGAGATGCGGCGTCTCGAGGATCCTCATCCAATGTGGAACTCAGACAAGTGATTCACCCAAAAAGACTCTAAGAATCCTTGGCACTGTTCTTCTTGCGCCGAGGCCATTGAAACGCTGCGAGACGCTTTCGACGTTCGCCGTCTTCGACAAGTCGTTTTCGGAATGGTGGAAGAGTGACGGAGTTTCCCACTACGGGATTACTTCCGGCCTGAACATTTCTCTTTGCGACAACCTGGTGTTGCGTCCCGAGTATCGGACGCAATGGGCCCCATTCGACGCGGAAGACGAAATGTTCGGCTTTGACCTTGTGTTGACGTACTAGGATCTTGAGTGCCCCAATTTGTTGTACTGTCGAATTGCCAATTCTACGCCTTCCGGCATGCGCGAATCATCCTTGATGTTCGAGTATGAAACATTCTTGGGTCTTTAGCTGCAGCAAGCGGGAAACTTAAGCCAAGTCAAAAAACGCTGAGTCCTATGCGAATTAATCCTCGAAATGGGCGAAGCGTTTTTCTTTTTCAAATTCCAGTAACTCCGCCGGCAAGGGAGTCTCAAAGCTCATTTGCTCCGATGTGATCGGATGCCGCAGAGTGACAGATCTCGCGTGCAACAAATAGCCAAGGTCGCTGGGAAGGCCCGGATCTATCAACAGGCCGCCACCAGATGCATAAACGGGGTCGCCGACAAGCGGAAGACCAATCGAGGCCAAGTGAATGCGGATTTGATGCGGCCTTCCAGTTAACAATTGCACTTCAAAGAGTGTTTTGTCTTCGGTCCTTCGCAACGCTTTGGCTATACTCCTGGCTGGCTTACCATTCGCAGACGCGGCGTGCACAGTTCCAAGTCGCGGATGGGCCACGGGGCCAATCGGTTGCTGGATGTCGTACGAAGACTCGGAAGCTCGACCACTTGCAAGTGCCCAATATGACTTTTCGCATTCGGACCAGTTCTTGGTTACTCGGCTGGCTGCAAGCGAAGTCTTTGCAAAGAGCACGACGCCTGATGTTCCTCGCCCCAGTCGATGTAAGGCCTGAACCGGCCCATACTCAGTTCGCACCAGATGCAGCAAGGTATTTTCCAAGAATCCTCCAGCCGGCATGGTTGGCAATCCGCTTGGCTTGCTGACCACCAACAGATGCTCATCCTGGTACAACAAGTCAAAGTGTTGCGGCGTTGGCTCTTCGACCCAACCAGGACGATGCCAATCGATACGCGCGCCGGTGGCAATGCCTTGATCTTCCCCAACGACTTTTCCATCCACGAAGATCTCACCAGCCCTCAATCGACATTTCCATTCATCATAGGAGGAATGTTGGAAGCGTCGCGCAAGGAAGTTCAACAGGGATTCTCCAACTTGCACATCCTGCACCTGCAACCGATATACATAGCCTTGGTTTTTCTTTGCCTTGTTCACCGATGATCAACCTTCAATACTTGAACCCCACATAGTGTGTATTGCCGAGGTGAATGCAGCAAGGTAGCAGGGCGAATCATCGTCTGACTATTGCGGCTTTAAACAACCCCTCTCTTTCCGAGTTCAACTAGGGATTTGGAGAGATAGTGCGATAGCAAGGATGGCGTTTCCAACGAGCCCGCTGCGTCAGCTAGTCAGAGCCACTTCGATGAGATCAGCCATTTGTAATAGCGGCGTTTCCTTTGCCTCCGTAGCAAAAGGGCGAGGGCCCAGTCGTACAAGTCTCTATGGACTTGCATTCGACTAGGCCCATCGCGGTGGCGTTCTAGATTTCGAAAACTACTTTCTTTTAGTCATCCTTTGAGGATGCGGAAGTTTTCGAATCGGTGTCATTAGAATCCTCTTTCGCCTTGGCAGCCTCTTCAGGCTTCGTCTTTGCGCCGAATGCAATGCGCCGCGCTGCCGCTTTTTCGCGAAGGGAGTTGACCTGCTTCAGCTGAGTCGCGGAGAGCACTGCCTCTACTTTTTGAATCTCCGCTTCGCGGAGTTCTTGGAGCTGCATTTGAAGCTGCGCGATCTCCGCCCGATAGTCGGCCTGTATACGGTAGATGTCCATGCGCTGCTCCGGACTGACCACCGACGAGAAATAGCGGGGAAGACGCCCCGTGAGCTTGGGGGCTTCGGCCACTTTCGCATTCTCGCCCTCCGCTGCACCTTCTCGCTCTTTCATGCCGCTTTCTTGAAGGTTGGTTTTCCACGGCGAGGCATTGAGACGCACGGCGTTCAGTGTGCAAACAGCGATCAACACTGCAACAGCAATTGGAGTTTTCTTATTCATCATTTCATTGTCCTTCCTACGAACGCCGGGCATCGCCCCTCGTGTGCGTTCAATGATTAGTTTCAGTTACTGGGATCTATATTCTTCGGCTCAAATGAATCCGAATTAAACACGGAGACTCTCATCTCGGGGCGGCCAAGATCGTTCTTGCAGTGTTGCTACTCTCGTCTTTCATCGACGAATCGCTAGACCTACCCGACGCACATCGGTGCATCAATGCACCATCATTCAGATGGCACCAATTCCCGTTTCGTTATTATCCGTCTCGATCTGCGAATAGTTGGAATTCAGTTCATTCCGTTCTCCCTATGACGACGTATTTGTAGATGGCTTCACCCGATTAAGCGGA
>JBCCEO010000851.1:0-3415 GCA_039030255.1 Planctomycetota bacterium
ATGATGAGCCCATTGGATCCCCGTGTCGAATTCGAGAACATCACTGCAGTGGAATTCCTAGAACCAACAACGCCAGATGCTAGAACACTGCAGATTGAGGATTTTGCCTCGTTGCAATTGCTCCCAAAACTTCAGACGCTGATAATTCGCCGGACAGGGCTCGCTGAAAGGGAATTTGCAGAGGAGATTGGCAAACTAAAGAACCTTTCGACCTTACATTTTCGTTCCGCAGATAATTCCCAATGGCTTTCGGCTTTCGGCCATATGGACAATCTAGTTGAACTCCAAATCATAGAGAGTTGCAATTTCCAGGACGGAGAGTTCTTTGACCGCGCTCCAAAATTGAAAAGTCTCTTTTGTACAGGTGAGACTGGTGCGACGATTTCCAAGGCAGCAGCCCAACAGATGGCAGAGCACAAAGAACTGATTGTCGCTCGGCTATGGAATCCAATCGCATTAACCGAGGAGTCAGTTCAGTTGCTTGTTCAGTCGAAGCGCCTTAACAAACTGCACCTCGGCGGAGAAACAGTGAACACCCAAATGGTCCAGTTTTTGATAGAAAACAGGGGCCCTAATTTGGAAGAATTTGGAATTAACCCAAACGTAATTGACGCGAATATACTAGTGCAGACAGTGGAGCGTTCTAAACCAAATAGCGACTTACCCTTGACCTTGGTTTTCGAAGAAGACGCCGCAGACTTTACCCAGGAGTTGCGTGAAAGACTCAAAGCCTGCAATGTTCAAGTGTACCCACCTTTGTAGGCACGCTGGCTTCTCAAACTTTCGCGTGCTCTGTCCACTTTTCACGAATCACCGCAATTTTTCGTTCGACAGAACGCAGAGCAATTCCGATCTCGCTGGCGATCTCAGGATTGCTTTTGCCTTCGAATCTCATTAGCGCAATTTGTTGAAATGTCGGATCTAGGACTTGCAACATATCTTGCACATCATCTTCAAAATAGTCCGCCCAATGGTCCAAGGGATCCTCTTGATTCGCAATTCCAGACGACGCATTCCCGTTCGTAAGGACACGACTGAAAACGGATTCACCGCGTACCTTGCCACCGCCCCGCTTTTCTGCCATTTCACGTCGCAATACGGCGATTGCCTTTCTCTTCGTCAACATCAAGAGGACTTGCAGCAGATCGCTGTTATCGTCGAGCTTGCTGAATCGATTATCCCGAACCCCCGTAACCAAAGCATTGAACACTGATAATGCTACATCTTCTTCGTCCTGTGATCGCAAACGGAAGTTCTTTAGTCGTGAGCTCGCAGCTTGCTTCAGCCGGTCGAACAAACAACTCCAAAGTTCTTCAGCAGCCTCCTCCATTGTTTCCTCGGATTGCAGACGCAAAAACAGTCTCTGCAACGACTCGCGATCCAGTTCATCCATTTCAATCCCTTACTATTCCAACTCTCGACGATTTTTCGCGCAGGAATTGGACCGCAGAATAGTCATTTCGATTCTTTGCTTTGCGCGTCCGATTCGTCCTCTTCGCCTCCGCCGATCATGGCGACGCCCATAGTGATGCCAAAGCCTACGAAAACAAGTGCAACTGCACCAGCAGCCTGAATCATACTCGGTGAAAAGAAAGCGACCTTCCAGTCTTCAGGATCAATGTCTGCGATAGTTTCAGCCGTAACAACCTGACCTTTTATTGTGTCACCAACTTGCGGCGGAACACCATTTTGAAATGGCCACAATCCAGCAGTTGATCCTACGAGAAGTCCCAGCAATGCACCCAAGGTCGCTTTCTTGTGTTTTTTGAGTAGCCACTGCAGCAAGTTACCAACGACGGCCACTCCGATTACTACGCCTACACCTACGGGTAACATCACACCGAACGCAGGACCCATCGCAGTGCCGACGTCTCCCGCCTTAAGCGCGTCTTTAAACGTATCGATTGAAGAAAGAATCGGAACATATTGGCCCAGTAACAGCAGCAGATAGCCGCCGGATAGCCCAGGCAATATCATCGCACTAGCACCTGCCAATCCAGCGACAAAGAACATGATCAAGCCGCCACCGCCAGAGCCAACAACCTCAAAAGCTTGTGCAAGCGCCAAGGCAACCATCGCGAGAAAAGCGCAAATGCCTGATATGACTAACCCGGTAGAGGCGGGTCGAGCCAACTTCCATACAAGCGGCAGTCCACCAAGCGTCAGTCCGATAAACAAGCTGTACATCACCCACCGATGGTCGACAACCAGATCCTTGAGCAAACCAGCCAGAAGCAAAATGCTGAGTAGCGCTGAGCCAACAACAGAGCCCAAGACGATCAGCGACTCCATGCGAAATTTGAAGCGTGTCACTTCTGCAACTGCATCTACAAATTTTGGATAGACTCCAGCTGCCAGCAACATCGTTCCGCCGCTGATTCCAGGCACAAGATTGGCCAGTCCCATGAGAACGCCACCGAAGGCTGATCGAAGTATTAAGGGAGCATAGGAGGGTTCAGGGGGTGCCATCCAGGTGTAACCTTCTGATTTATTTTCCTGTTGTTTTGCTTTTTTGGCCTGTTCAACATTGGGCCGAAGAACAATCTGAGTCACGAGTGACACCTTTCGAGCTAAAGTCAATTCCTCAGCTCAAACCTAGCTTGTCAATTGCTTTCCTAGAGTTGTTTATCACGCCTAGAAGAACTTACATCACAAGTTGTACCGCGCTTCGAGAAGCCTAGAAAAAACTACTTGCAACTGCTACTGCTCCGACGACGAAGCAATATATTGAGAACCACCATAGTTTGCTGTTCTTCACGAGTGATATCATCCATTTGCAGGCCAGATAGCCAGTCAAAAATGCCACGACGAATCCAAAACACAGCGGTAAGATGGGTGTACTAGCCTGCGTCAAATCTCCAAACAGAATCTCTTTGGCCATCTTTCCAAGTATCAGTGGAACCACCATCAAGAATGAAAACCGAGCCGCCTCCGAGCGATCCACGCCCAGTAACACTGAGGTAGAGATGGTTGCTCCTGAACGAGAGACTCCAGGAAGCATTGCAAACGCCTGAGATAATCCAATGATCAGGGCCGCAACGTAGCCAACACTCTTCTCAGTTTTCTTTGCCCGCTCTGCCAGTAACAACAGGATTGCTGTCAGCCATAGCATTGAACCAACCAGCAGCATGCTGCCAGTAAAGAAACTCTCCAAGGTGTCTTCCATCGTGAGCCCGACAAGGACCGCAGGCATCATGGAAATGAGGATCTTAATTGCGAAGGCCCAATCTTCGCTCCATTTGGGTTTCAACAATCCACTGAAGATTTTTCCAATCTCTTTGTAAAACACACAAATGGTGCTCAGGGCGGTCGCAGCATGCAGGACCACTGTCATCATCAAGCTCTGATCGGTCTCCAGATTGTTGCCCAAGAGCACCTTGGCAATTTCAAGGTGTCCGCTGCTGCTGACTGGCAG
>JBCCEO010000852.1:0-3402 GCA_039030255.1 Planctomycetota bacterium
ACTTCTTCGCTCTCTTTTTCGACCTTGAAGGCCTCCATTTGGGCACTGGTCATCAAGTCAAAAGTCTTCTTCAAGACCTTGGCGTGATCCGCGGCGGCCGGACCTCGATTCTGTTTGATGAAGCTGCCTTCGATCAATTCCAAAGTCTTCATTCGCTGGGCAAGCCGAGCGTCGCCAAGATTCATATCCAAGTTATCGATCCGCCCTGTGTTGCTGACCGAAAATGGAGCCCATGCCATGCCGAGGAAGCCCGGGCCTTGGCTTGCACCACCAACCGAAACGAAAGGAGGGATCTCCAAGTCACTACGATAGTTCATCATCTCGTGAGCGATGACTGAACCGTAGCTTGGGTGCTGAATGTTGGGATTTGGAACGAAGCCCGTGTGCATGTAGTAGCGACCACGACCGTGATCTGCCTCACGCGTGCTCATCGAGCGAACGATCGACAAATTGTGCATCTGCTTTGCAACCATCGGAAGGTGCTCGCAAATTTGCATGTCTCCCGAGGTAGATATCGGACGGAAAGGACCACCGGTCACTGCACCTGGCTTCAAGTCCCACAGGTCGATCGTTGCAGGTCCACCACCCATCCACAACAAGATTGCCGACTTGCCGCTCTTGCGTAACTCTTCCGCGTGAACATTAAGGGAGTTGCCCAGTGCCAAAGACGAACCAACCAGAGCCGAAGCACCAGCCGTGTGCTTCATGAAGTGGCGTCGGCTCATGCCGCGAGGAGTAGTTTGTTTTTGCCAAAGCATGGTCGAATCTCCGTTTGTTATTTTGCTCGCTAGAGGAGCACTAATTCTTGTATTGAATTCGTTTTGAAAAGTTTCTGCCAGCTCAAGAAAAGTGCCAGCACGTTTTGTTTGTAATTTATTGAACCAGAATGAATTCGTTGCTGTTCAAAATTGCCCACCACAAATCCTGCAGGGCATCTTCAGCTTTCCCTGAACGCACTTGCAACAACTTCATCGCAATCTTCTGCTCGTCCGTCGTCGCTCTACGCGCCATTCCTGCTTGGAACAGCACGTTTACTTTCTGTGAAAACTTCGCATTCGCACCGGAAATGTTACCGAGCCAACTACCTTTATTCGTCGCTGTGGTCCTCTTGACCAAATCGCCGTTAAAAAGCATCAGTGCTTGTGGGATGGAGCCATTGAACGTCGTCGCCTCGTCGCCTTCATCCGTTCCAAAAGCGACAGAAAACTGTGACAACCATCGATCTCGCTCTTGCTGCTGCGCTTCAAGCGATCCCTTGGCTTGCCCTCCTACATGTACCAGCGATTGGTAAAGCTGTTCTGCACTCATCTGTCTTAGATAAAAGTGGCTAAATTGAGGAGTCTCTCCAATCTGAGGATTGTCTTCCGAATTTCCGTTCATAATCCGACTCGACAATTGATAAGGCTTCGACAACGTGATCCAACGCATCAAAGATTTCAAGTCGTAACTCGACTTGCGAAACTCCTTGCCGAGATTCTCCAGCAACGCAGGATGCGAAACTCGAGTGTGCGGCCCCAGATCGTCCATGGGCTTCGAAAAAGCATAGCCAAGGAAATGTGACCACATGCGATTGACAATCATCTTGTCTAAGTACTCACTGGCAATCATCATCTTGCCAAGTTCTTTTCTTCGAACCACGTCCTCGACGTAACCACTCTTGCTAATTGGCGTACCATCCACGAAAACCGGATAGGCAACGCGGGTCACCCCATTGCGCTCTTCGTAATACAACTCAGCCTCGGAGGGCTGACCGCCTTCACCTGCAAAATCTTCGTCAATCAACTCCGCATGGCTGATGTCCCGCGTGCCCGGCACAAAACGTCTTAGCCCACGCGTTTGGCGGAAGAAAGCATTGAACTCCCAGAACTTCTGCTGCTTCCACTGATTGAACGGGTGATTGTGACACTGCGTGCATTGGACTTGGAGCCCAAGGAAAATCCGCGATGTCGAAGAAGTCGCCAAAGTGCCCTCTTCTTCATTGACCTTACCGATCAAGAAGTTGACAGCTCCGTTGTAATTTTCTGTTCCAGGTTTGGTGCTGCCTGTCGCTGTCACCAATTCATAAACCATCTGATTGTAGGGCTTGTTTCTCGCAAAACAGTCTCGCAAGTACTTTGACATCCCTTCACGGCTGATCAGAGAATTTCGCTCGTTGCCCCCCGTTCGTCCGATTAGGATATTACCCCAAATCGTTCCCCAGTGATTCGCATACTCTTCGGTATACTTGCTGTCAGTTAGTAGCTTGTCGACCAGCTTTTCACGCTTGCGAATATCCTTGTCTTTAATAAAGCTGCTGAACTCTGCATAAGTCGGAATACGTCCGATTAGATCCAAGTGGACGCGGCGGCACCACTTGCCATCATCTTCAATCGGCGATGGCGTCAAAGCGTAATCCGACCACTGACTCGCAAATACCTCGTTGATCATCTTCACCTGAGCAAACTCAGGCTCCGCCATCTTTTGAGCATTTCCAACTTGGGGGACAAGCAGGAAAAAACACCCCAAAAGGGCCAAGTTCAACCTCAACGGGTTCCAGGCCTTCATAGTCGATGAACTCCGAAATTACTGAATCTAACGAGGGAAAAGCTTCCTTGTAGCGAGGGTTACTCGCCGTTACTCCTATGGAGCGAAAGCTAACTAGTTAGTGTACTCAGAATTTGACCCCTTCGAACAGCACATATTCACCGCATCTGTTCCGATCCGAGCCCAAATATGCTGGTTTTTCCGTTTTCAGCTCGGCATTCGTCAAAAAGAGAACAGGTCGCAAGGGTTCCTATCTCTGCGATACCCGCCTAAAATCGCTGAAATCTTGGCACTTCATCGACCAACGTGAGGTCGTCTCTTCCCCGAGAGTGCTTAGCTAGCAATGCTCGTGCCGTTCATTTACTCGCGAGTTAGCAGGCGTATTCGAAAGCTTTTCTTATGAATTTCCACGTTACAGAAAATAAGTCCGGCCGTATCGCCCCCCTCTGCAGGGTAGTTGTCATGACGCTCATTCTTTTGGTCATGGCTGCGGGAAGCCGTCCTTTGCTCGCGCAGCAAGCAGACCAACATGCAGAACCCGATCTCAAACGATTGGTCGGCCAATATGTGCCAGTCACGCTAACGGCCGATCTTTCGAAGCTATCGGACAACGAGCAAGAAATGATCCCGCTGCTCGTCGAAGCGGCGAAGTTGATGGATGAATGCTTTTGGTACCAAGCCTATGGAGATTCGCAAGAGTTGCTCTCCGAAGCCTCGGAGTTGGAAGCAAATTACATTCGCATGAATTACGGTCCTTGGGACCGCCTCGCCGACAATCGTCCTTTTCTTAAAGGGGTGGGGCCAAAACCCTTGGGAGCAAATTTTTACCCAACGGATATGACGCAAAAGGAATTCGAAGCGGCCAATCTTCGCGACAAA
>JBCCEO010000853.1:0-3396 GCA_039030255.1 Planctomycetota bacterium
CTCTCTCTCTCTCTCTCTTGCCTATTCTTCTTTGAATTGATGAGTCCACTTATCTGTTTTTTTTTTTTTCCTTTCTTGGGCTTATCCCAACATTTGGCACAGTGTCTGCTCTCCTGAATCTGATAATAGGATTGCCTCCCTCCCTTTGCTTTTTTTGTTTTTGTTTTTTTTGGCTTCAGTATGCGTCGGGCCGTGATCAACACTGCGCAGGACATCTCCCAGGCAGAACGGTTTGTTCTTGGTCATGGTCTTCTGCAAGTGGAGCCCGCCTTTGATTGGTTGTGCAATAATCATGAAGCACCAGAAAGAGATGTCTGGTTTGACATTGGTTTTAGTCTGCCTGGTCGACCTAGTATGCGAGGAATCTACCTGCGTGATGCTTATGCATCTCTTTGCCAACCCTTCAAAGCCTCAGTGACTGTCACACCACGCTTCCCTAAAGACTTGGGTATGTTCTCCAAAGTAGTACAGAGAATGGATGTAGTGTTTGTGGTCCTGTCCTCATGGCTTCTCTACCCCAAAGTATTGCTGTTAATTTTTTCATTTGGTCTTATGTGTGTGTCCATCTCTGGCCGTTCGTTTGTTGCTTTGTCTGTCCATTGGTCTATCTATCTGCTAGCCTCACTGCCTCTTCGTGTTCACGTGTAATGAATTCCATCCTCTCTACGTGACGATTGCAACCGGCGACATTTCGGGCGTCGAAATGCTTGACCCAGCCGAGGCCTCAGTCCAATCGCTAAAACAAGTCGATGAAGTGATTCGATTGGATGGTGCCAAGATTCTTGTCGCCGACGACGTGGAAGCAAATCGCGAAATCATTGAACATCTCCTCACCTCGGCTGGTGCGACTGTGCACTTGGTTGAAAATGGCGCGGAAGCCCTTGAGGCAGCTTTGGCTGGCAACTTCAATCTAGTGTTACTCGATATGCAGATGCCGGTCATGGATGGTTACACTGCCGCAAGTGAGCTAAAGGCGTTGGGCTATGGTCAACCCATTGTCGCTCTCACCGCGAATAGCATGGAAGGTGATCAAGAGCGATGCCTGGAGGCTGGATGCTGTGATTTCTTGACCAAGCCGATCGACTTCCATCAGTTGCTCCAAACGGCTCGTCGGTTCTGCGAGAATTCTGAGCCCGTGGCTGAGTCGGAATCGGTGCTCGAGGAGCCTTCTGCATCCGAATCAGCTGCGGACAGCAGTGAGAATCTAGCTCCTTACATGGAGCAGTTTGGACGTGATTTCCTTACGAGCACGATTGATAAGCTCGATGAAATGGAAGGACTCGTTCGCGAGCTGGATCTGCCGGAACTGAAACGCCTGGCTCATGAGATCCGCGGCTCAGGCGGAACCTTTGGTATGAAACGCATCGAAAGCGTGATGGATGCGATGGAAAAAGCAATCGACGGTTCTGAAACAGAACTAATTCAGACGCTGTACGGTGATTTTGTAGATGCTTGCCGAAGTACTTGCGGCGATTTCAAGCTGGATCTAAACCAGTTCCACGCCAAGTCCGGGGGCAGTTGGTAGGTCGCAAACCCCCTTCTCCCAACTCAAGCCTCGTGCAATATCTTTTTCCAGGAGCAGGGCTCCATCTAGATCGGCGTAGTCGAGCAACGGCAAGAGATGGACTCCGGCTGAGATTCCGATGCTAGATTCCGTCATGCAGCCAACCATGACTTGAAGGCCTCGTTGTTTTGCTCGAGCAATCATACGCCTGGCAGGTGTTAAGCCACCGCATTTGACAAGTTTGATATTGATTGCGTCGAAACTAGGAATGCAACGATCTACATCGGATTCGACTTGGCAACTCTCATCCGCCATCAGGGGCAAGGCGCAGTTGCCTTTAAATTCTTGCATCGCGTCATATTCCAAGTGCTCGAGCGGTTGTTCAATCAACTCGACGTTGCAGGCTGACAGTTCCTCTGCGAGCGTCCGGACCTGCTCAGCCTTCCAGGAACAGTTGGCGTCCACGCGGAATTTTGCATCGGTGTGTTTGCGAAGCTCTTGCACTAGCTCGAGACCGCCAGAGGCATCGAGCTTGATCTTGTAGACTGGCCAATCTGGGCGATCGTGAAGTTTGCGGACCATCTCTTCGGGGGAATCCAGTCCGATCGTAAAACAGGTTGGCGGTCTCGAGTCCGTCTCTTCAAATCCCCAGAGCTTCCAGAGTGGAAGTCCCTGCTGTTTGGCGTACAAATCCCAAATCGCGCAGTCCAAGGCGCATTGGGCGAAGCGGCAGTCCTGCAAGTCCTCGTCCAGCTCTTTCCAAACCACCGCAGGATTTTCCAATTCGCAGTTTTCAAGCTTGCCTCGCACGCGATCCAGCGCTGCTTCCATCGACTCAAGCGTGATTCCGTAGAAGTCGTTCGTCGTCGCTTCGCCGAACCCCACCAAGCCATCTCGTTCGACTCGAACGATCAGTGTCGGCTGAACGGTCACGGTACCGCGAGCAATGGTGAAGGGATCTCGCAGTGGCAAATCAAACTTTAGGCAGTCAACCTTCACTTCGGGCTTTCTTGATACTTTGCGGAAACTGACTTACAAAACAGGATTCTAAGGCGGAAGGCGAGTCAGGTTCTGCTAGCCCAAGTTCATTTTCGAGCAGTATTCTCTTGCGCGAGAACACTTTCCATGGGTAGAAGCACTTCTGCAGGTCGCCTAACATGCTGCATCGTTTGCAACTTTGCGGCCAGTATAACGCAAGTCGGAATGTTTCGTTTTGCCAGATCAGCTTCCCAAGATTTCACAGCAACAAGTCGTCCAGCTTTGGCTTAGCCAACAAGGGTTGCTTGATTGCTCGCAGCCTCGAACGCTCACTGCAGCTTCCTTTGTCGAAGAACTCGAACGCCTTGGCGGCTTGCAAGTCGATTCGGTCAACGTCTTGGATCGCGCCCACTATATGACTCTCTGGTCGCGCTTTGGGAATTATGATCGCGCGCAGGTCGACGCTTGGCTTTACCAAGATCGACTTGCCTACGAGTACTGGGGGCACGAGGCATCGATCCTGCCGATTTCGCATTTGCCCCTTGGCAAGAGACGGATGAAGCGGTTTCCTCCCAAACGTTGGGAGAATGCCGCGTACTGGTCGAGATACGAGACCAGCCCTGAGTCGAAGCGGCGTGTGCTCAAACTGATTCGACAGAACGGAGCTCTCGAGAGTGCCGATTTCGAACCAACGGCAAAAGACAAGGCCAATCGTTCTCTGCTTGGCTGGGGTTCGGTCATCCCCAAGGAAGACAAACGCAGCTTGGGGCTACTGTGGCATGCCGGAAAACTCGCGATCGACTCACGCGTTAGCTTCCGCAAGCAATTTGACTTGGCGGAGCGAGTTTATCCAGCGGATGTCAAAGCGGCTTCTTTGAAGGATTATCACGACAGTTGGTTGTTGATCGGATTGC
>JBCCEO010000854.1:0-3395 GCA_039030255.1 Planctomycetota bacterium
CCGTCGGCTCGGCGTTGGATACCAAGAATCCTTGGCCGACCAACAGCATTTTTTCATGAATGGCAAGCTTGGTGATGACATGCCATTGTTGACGAAGTTGGCGCGAGACAATCAGGACGAAGACTTTATCAAAAAGATTTTTGCGGGCGTGATGGAAGAGCAGACCGAGTGGCTGACGACACACCCGGTAGACAAGGATCGAGTCAAAGCGGCGAAGGAAGAGGCGGAGGCGGGTGTGTTTCAGTTGGAATTGCCTGCAAGTTGTTTGTTCAAGAACTATAAGCCCATTTGCAAAGCCGTGACCAAGGACTTTTTCCGCGCGATATTCGGCAACGATCTCAAAGCAAATATGCTTGTCCCAGCCGCTCAGCTTGTCGCACATAAACAAGCGGCCAAAGAAGCAGCGGAAGCAATGACCCGGATGTTTGGTAATGACTTTGATACACCGCGCGTATTAGCGTTGCGGCCGAGCCCCCGAGTTCCGGTGGAGGAAGCCATCCAGCAGCTTGGCGCGGCTCGACAAGTGATGATTAATGCGTTGCCAACTTATTCCGAGCTGAGCAAGCAGTTAAGCGAGAAAGATGGAAGGTGGATAACTTGCCATCAAGTCAGCAGTTTGGTTGATCTTGGTGCACAGCTAAAACCCAAAGACTTCGATGGCTTACCGGTATCCAGCCGTCCCAGGATGAAGAAAGAGGCGGAAAAGCTGCAGCGAGAACTCTCCTTACTGAGCCCGCAACTCGACACCTTGGAGCTGGCTTTTAGCAAGCGAGTTTGTTACGCGAGTTGCCTTATCAACGCTCCTCAAGTTGTTTATCAGCTCGGCCAAGAAAAAGCCTTTGCGCTTTCGCAGCAGCTGCCAGGCGTTTTAAACGCTTTGAATGCCGTGCAAGAGTGCTACGGCGAACTAGTTCATATTCGTAATGAGTTTGCTTCGTTAAGTTTGACTCTGCAGGCGATTGGGTCGAATGAAATCTCCGGTGAAATCTATGCCAAAATTACGGGCGGCATCAGTTCAATGTTTTGGAAGGTAAGTAGTTTCAACGACACATTAAAAGTCGTTCCTTACCCCTTCGAACATGCGGAGGGATTCATGAATTTGAACAAGTATATGATTCCTAAGATGCCCGGTAGTGATGATATTGGCGGAGTGATGGAAGCAACGGACAAATTGCTCGACAACTACCACTACGTCTACTTCCGATGTGTTGGAGAGTTATCTTTGATTTGCCAAGTCGTAGAATCTGCACTTGGTTGGGCTCCGCAACCCGACCCTCCGAAACCGAAAGAGCCTGAGGAAAAAAAGGCTCGATAAAATTCCAGCAAGTTTGCCGACCGCGATCGTCGACATAACCTGCCTCTACAGTTATTCGTAATCCCCCGCTCCAATATTTCACGGTATTGTCTAGTCAAAATGGCCATCGAAGTAAAGTGTCCCAATGGACATCGTATTAAAGCACCAGAGAAGTACGCGGGAAAGAAAGTCAAATGCCCGAAGTGCAAAGTCGTAATTCTAGTGCCCGCCACGGTGCGACCAGAATTGGTCGAAGAGATCGAAATTGTGGAACCTGAAGCGGCTCCCGATCCCTTAGGAATAGATAGTTTCGCGACCGATGGTTTTAACTCCGATCCCTTTGCCGACGCCGCGAATTTTGATGCGTCTGCAGATCCACTAAGTAATCCACTGGGGGATCTCTCCGGCGATCCGCTCGGAGCTTCGATGGGCGATCCGCTTGGTGTTCCTGGGGGAGATCCGCTTGGTGCACCAGTCGTCGGGGGAGCTTATGCAGCCCCTGTGGCTCAGCCGCAGCAACCGGCAAAGAAAAGTGGCTCGTCTAAAAACCTTCTGCTGATAATTGGGGGTGTCGGCGGAGGAGTCCTGTTCCTGATTCTTGCGGTCGTCGCCTTCCTGTTCCTTTTCCCGGGTGGAGACGGAGGTGGAGGAGATCCGAATGAGTTCGCGGAAAGCAAGGCGCTTCGGGCTGAAGCACGTGAGATGTTTAGCGGTGAGGAGTTCGGAGGATCTTTGACGGAAGAGAAGCTTGAGGACTCGATCAAACAATCACGCGAGGTTTTTCCGAACTACATGTTCTTACCAATTGCGCGGGAAAAAGCGTTGAGTCGGGGCGAGGAAAGTCCGATAGCGAAAGAGCTAACGGAGCAATTGTTAACCATCACTAATTTCGAATCGATACGCGACAAATATGAGAAAGATGGTCGCAGCGACGAGTTCATCTTTCAGTTGCTTGCAGTTTCCTATCGAGGCTTCATCAAGATCTACGATTGAACCACCGTCAAGGACAAGACATGTGAGAAAATTGCAGCCGTTGAAAACGGGGTATTCGGCGAACACTCCTTAGTAAAAATTACAGACGAACCAAAATGGAAGAAAGTACGGTTGCAAGCCGACGCAGAAATGACTTTGCAAAAGTTCTCTCGGTACTGGTTGCGCCAGGAAGCGGGAAGCGACTTTCTGCCGCCGACTTTCGATGAGAGTGGCGACAAGCTCTGTTGGCGATCAACGATATTTGGCACCGACAAGCCACAGCCTTTTCCAGGAATGTTTCGAGTACACGGGCTGCCCGATTCGCAAACCTCCTGGCGAATGATTGAATCCGTTGACTCCATTGCTGGCAGCAAAGAACAGGTGCAACAGGGTGCAATTCCCGATGGGGCAGATTTCACGATCTTTTGCGTTCTCTGCGGGGCTGAGTACGCGGTCGAATGCGAATCCACGGAACCATTGAGATTGGATCCGGCAAAGGATGCCTCGCAATTCGGAACCCCGCTGATAGAAACCGGTTATCCCGCATTGACCGCGTCAGGTCGTCCCGTGATTATTCCAGCCGATTTGCCCGCAGATGAACTTGCCAAACTCTTTAATATGAATGATGGTGGCCCCAGTGAAGAAGAGCTAGGCAGTCAAGTTCTGCCCTTTGTAGATTTCGAGCCGAAAAATGATCAGGAGAAAATGATCATAGCTTTTATCTATAAGCGAGTCGTTATGGAATATAGGCCGCTGTGAGCTCCGTACGGACGGCTAGGATCTAACAACGAAAAGCGATCGTTTTGTAATTGCGTTTCCTCTCGGCTCGAGGGGTCCAAAAATCAGGGGCAGCCCTTTGGTCTACCTACCGCCTATCGGTTTGTTGGTTTTTTGAGAATGAACGGGCACTCCCCGCTATGCCCCCGTAGGGGCCTGAGAAGATCCATAGGGCTGGCGATTCGCTCCCCATTGCCCTGGGCTTCCGCATTGATTTCCAATAGGGAGGGTGGTACCGGATAAACGCAACTCGCAAGACAATAAGCGAGGCCGGCGAGGCTGCCTGTCCTTGCTGACGCTTTAGTTTGTTATTTTCTTTAGCTCAGCGTAACGACCGCACCATCTTTTTTCG
>JBCCEO010000855.1:0-3389 GCA_039030255.1 Planctomycetota bacterium
CAGATTGGGTTGTTTGGAAGTCGGATACACGTGGGAACTGCCCGACAACACCAGTCGCGGGAACGTTCAGCACCATTCGGTCGTTCCAGTGGCTATTCCAAAAACTATGTGCATGCACTTGGTCGTAGTATCCAAAGAACTCATCGAAGCCGTGGATCTCTGGCACTCCTGTTGAACCGCGTCCGCCGGCTCCCCACTTGCCAAATCCTCCAGTTGCATATCCTTGCTCCTTCAGGATCGCCGCGATAGTCAGTTCACCAGCACGCAGCGGAGTGCCTCCATCGTTCACGCGAACAGAGCAATGTCCCATGTGTTTTCCAGTCATCATTGCACCGCGCAGCGGAGCGCAAACTGGGGCTGCGGCAAGGGCATGGGTAAAACGCATCCCTTCAAACGCCATTTGATCAATATTCGGCGTCCGAATCTTCTCATGCCCCATATGCGAGAGTTCATAGTAGGCGAGCTCGTCGGACATGATGAAAATGATGTTCGGCTTCTCTTGAGCACAAAGAGTGATGCCCCCTTTTGAAAGCGGCATTACTGAGCAGAGGAAGCCACATAGGTAAATGAAAAAGGCGCGTACGCCTCTATGGGTACAGAGTGGAGCAGAAATATCCATAAAGTCGGACTCGAGAACTTTCATTTCTTAGAGTTGGGGCATGCCAATCGCGGAAGCAGGTGAGCTAAATATTAGAAGCGTAAAACAGCTATTTTGAGAGTCGTTGAACCGATTTTTTGTTTCGAATCGTCCCAAGTGTTAGTCGCGCGACCGTGTTCGGGGACCTAGCGAGAGCTTCCAATATAGAAATGGTCTGAATCATCGGACTGGAGACAGAAAGATTTTTGTTTCTTTACGACTGGAAAAAACTGCTTGCTCTAACGAATAGTGTAAACGCCCGAAGGATCCAGAGAGTGATCTGGCTTGAAATAGCGTTTAAGCTATAAAATACCCACATTAACAACCGATGTAGGCAGCGTTGTGAGTCGCCAAATCTACCGCTTTTTTCACTTTGCCTTGCAGCTTCGAAGTATCCAAGGACAAGAGTCGCATGCGTAGGAGAGTTGTCGTTACGGGCCTGGGAATGATCAATCCACTGGGAACGGACGTAGAGACAGTTTGGTCAGCCTTGCGAGAGGGCAAAAGTGGCGTTGGGAATATTAGTATTTTTGATGCTGAGAATTATCCGACCAAGATTGCTGCCGAAGTAAAAGATTGGGACGTCAGCAGCAGTGTGGACAACCCGGAAGTATGGAGGAAGCGTGGACGTCATGCTCGGTTTGCAGCTGGCGCGGCAACTCAAGCGGTTTCCGCATCTGGCATTCTTGACCATATCACGGACAGGACTCGGATTGGCGTCTACTTTGGTGCAGGCGAGGGCAACCAGGATTTCGCAAGCTTTACAACGATGCTCGGCGCGGCCACCAAGAATGGCCAGGAATTCGATTCCAACGAGTTCATTAAAACGGGACTCGAAATCTTGGATCCCGAGATGGAAATGGAGCAAGAGCCCAGCTTGCCATCGGCCCACGTCGCCAACATGTTTAATATCCAGGGACCAAATCTGAATTGCCTGACAGCCTGTGCTGCTAGCAGCCAAGCGGTAGGAGAGGCAACCGAGCTGATTCGACGCGGCGACGTAGAGGCCATGGTCGCCGGCGGCGCTCACAGTATGATTCACCCGTTCGGCTTGACTGGATTCAGCTTACTAACAGCCCTTTCCACAAACAATGATGACCCGGCAGGTGCATCGCGGCCGTTTGACCGCCTTCGTGATGGGTTTGTTCTTGGTGAAGGATCATCGGTTGTCATCTTGGAAGAACTAGAGCACGCAAAGCAGCGTGGAGCTACCATTTATGGAGAAATATTGGGCTACGGATGCACTGCGGATGCTTATCGTATCACCGACATTCATCCGGAAGGTCGTGGCGCGATCGGCTGCATGAGCGCGGCCATCAAGGATGCAGGGATTTCGGCCGATGACGTCAACTACGTCAACGCACACGGTACTAGCACGACAGTTAATGACAAAGTCGAAACCGTGGCTTGCAAAGCCGTGTTTGGCGACCGAGAACCTCAAGTCCCAGTATCCAGTACCAAGAGCATGATGGGGCATCTTATCGCTGCAGCAGGGGTTAGCGAGATGATTGTTTGCTTGTTGGCGATTCGAGACAACACACTGCCTCCGACTATCAATCAAGAAAACGCTGATCCACTTTGCGATCTCGACTACGTACCCAACGAAGCGCGCGAATCTGAATTGAAGGTTGCTTTGAACAACTCCTTCGGCTTCGGAGGACAAAACGTTACACTTGCAGTGGGCCAGTTCGAAGGCTAAGAACTGCCAGGTTGCCCTCACCTACCCGCAATTTTACGTGCACTTGTTCTAACTCCGACATCCAAGAAGAATCTTAGGTCTAAAGATCGGGATGTTGAAAAGGAATATCCGTTGCCGCAGTTTATCGCAAAGCTAAGGCGACTGGCCGATGACCTTGAAGCGCGTGAGCAGTTTGAGATTCAAAACGCGGGTGAAAGACTCTATGTTCCAGTTCGCGCAAAATACTCAGTCGAGCATGAGTGCGAGGATGGAAACCACGAAGTCGAGTTCCAGGTTAGCTGGGACGAAGAGTAGACTTAATGCTCGTTTGAAGCGCGAACGGCAATCTTTGCTCTATTTTGTGCTCGCTTCGGTCTTCAGCGGAGTCTGCGAATCCACACCATGCGCTTGTGCGCTTTGTGTTGGCACATAACAGTTCGCATCGCAGCGCCTGGTCCATTTGAGCCGATTTCGAGCAAAAATGCCGTAAGCCCAATCGGCCATTTGCCGTAGCACTGGCAGCTTGGTTGGCCAAATCACAAAGCCTAGTCCTGTTGCTGCATAGAGTCGTTGGAAAACCTCCACTCCAATGACCCACTCGCCATTGGGCAGTCGACCATGAATCTCAGCCATTAACTGATCCATCGTTTTGCCAACCGAGGAGGGATCGAAGGTCGGATGGGCGATATCGGTGAACAGAACTTTTTGCCTGCGTTTATCACACCACTGCAAGAAGCGAATTTCCCGAAGGCAAAGCGGACAGTCCCCGTCGTAGAAAACTTCAAATTCGTATCCGTGATTCATGTCCTGATTTGCCTAAGAATTTCGAGCCTAAACCGCCAAGCTGAGCTGAGAATCTAAGTTTCTCAAGATTCCAAAATGCTAAGTTACTTTAGCACCTGGACAAGCGCAATCGATCGTAGTCGTGGAGTGCTAGTTGTTGTAACTTACAATCGAAGTTTTTACCCCACTTTCTAAAGAGCAAACGAAATGATGGCGACTCAACTTCACGAATTAAGCGAATATGAAATCGAGGATAGCCTGCAGTTCGTAGAGCATGAAAGCGGCCTCACA
>JBCCEO010000856.1:0-3365 GCA_039030255.1 Planctomycetota bacterium
GTTGTACCCGTCGAGCACGCAGCAATACTCCGCTGCAAGCGCTTACACTACTTAACGACCAAGCATTTGTCGAATTCGCAAAAGCTTTGCAAAAGCGACTTGATGAGCAAGGACTTGAAGCGGTATTCAGAGCTTGCACCGGAAGGGTCGCAGAGAAATCAGAGCTGGATCTGCTAACTGAGCTCGACAATTATTCGATCGCACGAGTTCTCTTGAACCTAGATGAGACGGTCACACGGAACTGATTTCGAGGATCAAACCAGTGGATTTGGAAGACTTAGCTTTACGCGAAAACACGCGGCGTCATTTCTTCGAAAGATGTGGCGTCGGCGTCGGAAGCGTTGCCCTAGGATCGTTGCTTTCAAAGTCTGCGGCTTCGAGCGAGGTGACCAGTCCGTCACCTTTGGCACCCAAGCCGCCCCACTTTGGGGCTCGGGCTAAGAACATTATCTACTTGTTCATGGCTGGTGGACCTTCGCAGCTGGAAATGTGGGATCACAAGCCCAAACTAGCGCAGCTGAACGGCAAACCGATTCCACAGAGTTACATTGAAGGCAAGCGATTCGCCTTCATGAATTCCAGCCATCGCATTGATTTACTCGGTCCAAAACGCAAATTCGAACAGCATGGTGAGAACGGCACTTGGGTTAGCGATTTGCTGCCGCACACAGGCAATTTGGTCGACGAGCTGACACTTCTAAAAACCTGCAAAACCGAGCTATTTAATCACGCTCCGGCAAAGCTTTTCATGAATGCCGGCACGGGCCAGTTTGGACGACCCAGCCTTGGTGCTTGGGTCACTTATGGTCTTGGCTCTGAATGCGATAATTTGCCCGGATTTGTGGTTTTGCAAAGTGGCCCGAGAGGCCCACGGGGCGGCGGAGTGCTCTGGGGAAGTGGCATGCTGCCAACCAGCTATCAAGGCGTCGCACTGCGAAATCAAGGCGACCCAATTCTCAACCTTTCCTCGCCGCAGGGTGTTCAGCAAACGCAACAGCGGCGAGTTGTCGAGACAGTTCGAGCACTCAATCGCATGCGTCTTGAGTCGACAGGTGACCAAGAAATTGCAACCCGAATCAACGCCTATGAAATGGCTTTCAAGATGCAGTCTAGTGCACCTGAATTAGTTTCGACAGACGAAGAATCACAGGCAACCTTGGATTTGTATGGCATCAATGATGCCAGGGAATCGAGCTTCGCCCGTAATTGTCTCCTTGCTCGTCGGTTGGTAGAGCGAGGCGTTCGATTTGTGCAGCTTTATCACACCAATTGGGATCATCATGGCGGCCCTAGCGAGAACCTGGACAAGCATTTACCGCAGATTTGCGGCGAGATTGATAAGCCTTGTGCTGGACTTATCATGGACCTAAAACGACGTGGACTGCTCGAAGACACTATCGTTGTTTGGGGTGGCGAATTTGGGCGGACTCCGATGGGAGAGGTTCGCCAATCCACCGGACGAAATCACCACATTGACGCCTTTACAATGTGGTTTGCCGGGGGAGGCTTCAAGCCAGGTGTGGTGTACGGAGAGACGGATGAATTGGGTTTTGGTGCAATCGAGAATCCAACTCATGTGCGGGATATTCATGCGACGCTACTGCATCAAGTGGGGCTTGACCACCAGCAACTTTCGGTTTCATTCCAGGGGCTCGACGTACGACTTACCGGAGTAGAAGCCGCAAACGTGCTCCACCCCATTTTAAATTCCTAGCTTCGACGATATTTGAGTTGAAGAGGCCGGATAGAAGCGCGATACGTTTTCAGTTCGCGGGGCTGTAAAGCTTTCGCATTCGGCATCGCTTGCCAGCAAAATCGGAATAAGCGGAAGTCGTGGAGTTCTTTCGCTACATGAAAAAGGCGCGTTGAAGGTATTGGGGCGTGCTTCACGCAGTCGGAATTGAATAATTTACTAGCAATTGAGACGAACGCAAAAGACGCAAGGGGCAAACCTGTGTTTTTAGGCATCGTCAACCATGTCCCTCTCCCGAATCAGCGTCCTAACGCTCATGCTTATTGCAAGCATCGGGGAACCGCTATGCGCCGACACCGTGATCTTCGATAACGGCGTGGGAGGCGCTGCAAGTCTTACAAACGGCGTCGTGAGCGATGATGATCGCCCCTATTATTCTTTTGACGAT
Source organism: Planctomycetota bacterium (assembly GCA_039030255.1). Taxonomy (GTDB): domain Bacteria; phylum Planctomycetota; class Planctomycetia; order Pirellulales; family Pirellulaceae; genus Aureliella. Next base: position 2,142 of record JBCCEO010000856.1, read on the forward strand.
TTTACGATCACCGATGATCTCACACTAACTGCGATAGCTTGGACCGGAGTCTACGCCTTTCAAAACACCGAGCCATCAACGGATGACTTCCGTTTTGAAATTCGCGAACCGGGAACCGGCGGCAACCCCGGAGCACTAATTTACTCTGACACGGTTGGAAATGCCGTCAACCGTGTCGATAGCGGGGTCAACCTATTCCGTTTTGACGTCTACGAGTACAGTGCGGAAATCTCGGAGTTCAACATTAGCGCTGGAGACTATTGGTTGTCGATTATCAACGACACGACCGGAGAGGGCGATGACTGGTTCTGGGGAAGCTCCAGCGGTGGTAACTCACGTTCCACGTCCAACTTCATCAACTTCACCGTATTCAACCAGAATCACGATTTCCAAGTCAGTGGGCACATGCCAGAACCGTCGGGCGCCCTTCTGATTTTCGCGACGACTTGGACGATCATGGCCCGCCGACGGCGGATTGTCAGGCGCACGGCAATGTAAAGCGCGTCATAGCCGCGTAGGCTCAAGGTCGAGTAGGATCACGAAATTCTGAGACTAGATCAGCACGTTTCTTTTCCAGCTCCTTCTTTCTTGCTTCCAAACGCCCATTCCATTCTGCCTGCCAGTCTGAAACTAGCCAGAATGAGGTGAAGAGCAGGGCAATGAGTAGTCCAGGAAGGCTAGCTGAAATGCCGATCTTGATATGCAATGCACAGACCACGGAAACGCAGAACATGACCATCAATAGGTGGCGGATTCCGAATTGACTCTTGAGGTCGCGAAGGGACAAATCGTTCACTCGCCGTTGCTCTTCCTCAATTTCCTGTAGCGCAATTTGCGTCCGCGCAAGTCGCACGTAACGATCCGACGTGTCAACGTTTGAATCCACCTTGCCCGTAAGATTCCACATTGCGGAATCCGATTCTTCTTTCCGTTCGGTCACGAGACTTACTCGAGTAAAGCTACAAAGCACACCATGTGAACATTGTAGCCTTCCCATTACCGTCAGTAAGTGATGCTGCTGACGCTCGGCACCAACAACGATAGCCACATTCAGGCTTCCGCGGCTAGGAAGAGTTTTCTAAGAAACGGAGACCATCGCAATATGCTTTCTATACTCGATCACGTGGGTAGGCCCAAAGATGGGTAGAAACGCAGCGGCGGGTAGTCGAATCGATGAAGTGATAGTACCGAATCTACATCGATTACCCGGCACTGTGACGGCGA
>JBCCEO010000857.1:0-3362 GCA_039030255.1 Planctomycetota bacterium
CGGCATCAGACTTATCGCTCGATGAACTCAAGAAACTATTCGCCCAACAAGCTCGATACTCGCTCCAGCGGCAGCTTGGCGCCGGAGGAATGGGCGCCGTTTACTTGGCTCGACACGAGAGAATGGGACGCGATGTTGCGATCAAAGTCATTCGACCTGAATTGACCTCCAATCCGAAGACGGTACAACGTTTCCAACAAGAAGTACAATCGGCGGCCATGCTTTCGCATCGAAATGTGGTCACCGCATTCGATGCAGACCAAGCGGACGAGATCCATTTCCTAGTCATGGAATACGTCGAAGGGGAATCGCTGTCGCAAACAGTTGCCCGCAAAGGCCCACTCTCAGTTGCGCACGCTTGCAGCTACGTTCTTCAAGCTGCAAATGGTCTGAAGCACGCACACGAAAAAGGGATGATTCATCGGGATGTAAAGCCTGCAAACTTGATGCGCACGCCAAAGGGCGTAGTGAAAGTCATGGACTTTGGGCTGGCTCGAAGTGTAGCTACTGAGGCGACTCCTTCGGAGCTGACCGCTTCGGGAGTCGTGCTTGGAACGGCTAGCTTTATTGCGCCTGAGCAGGCTCAGGACGCGCGAGCGGCCGATGAACGCAGTGATCTTTATAGCCTCGGGTGCACTTTATTTTACTTGCTGGCCGGCAGGACACCATTTCAAAAGCAATCCTATGTGGAACAAGTTGTCGCACATTGCACGGATACTTTCCCCGATATCCGCGAGCTTCGAAACGACATTCCAAGTGAACTTTTCGATGTTCTCGCTAAGCTCACTCAAAAAGATCCTGGCCTACGCTACCAATCGGCCAAAGATCTGACCACTGAGTTGACGCCAATCACCAAGACACTTGCGGATCAAGTCCATACTCAGATTGCTCCGAAGCCAGAATTAACACTTGCTGGGCGACAAGACGCGGAAGACGCCGCAACCATCGCTCACACGGAACAGGGCGTTGCCACACCGGTGGATTCTCAGGCGATCGATGCCTCAACGCCACAAACCTCAACGCCTGAACGTCCGCAAAAAGGTGTCTCATTTGATCGGAGGTATTTGCTGTTTGGTGGGATCGTTTTCGGCGGCGTCTTGGCGGCGATCCTCAATCTTTCTGGATTATTTTCTAGTGGCGACGATATAGTCAATACGGGCCCGGAAACAGGGGACTCGCCCAAAGCATTGCTTGTGCTTAGCGCCCGATCCTTTTGGTATAGCGACTATGGTCCCATACGCGCGGCCCTAGGTGCAGCTGGCATCGAATGCGTTGTTGCGTCCAGCCAAACCGGCTTTGCCCAATTCAACCCGCGTGACTCCGCCGCAACAGACCGTCAAGAGGTAAAGATCGATGAAGCCCTAAACGCAGTGGTCGGCGGCAATTTGAGTCAGTATGGATTGATCGTCTTCATGGGCGAGGAATATCAAGGGTTCGTAGGCGAGGGTGAAAGCGCCAGTGCCGTAGGTCAGTTACTAGAACAGGCCCAGGGCAAGTCATGGATCGGTGCGATCGGCATGGGGCTCAACATTCCGATTGCTCACCGAGCCTTTGATGATTGCGAAATCACTCAGTCCCAATGGATTGCATCCACAAATGATTCAACGCACCGAACAGCGCCTGGTCCGGTTGTAGTCGACCACGAGCACCGGGTCATCACAGGCAATGGTTGGCAAGAAGCCTCCGCATTCGCCCGTACCTTAGTCGAGCAAATGCAAGAATCGAACTCAGAAGCCCAAAGTATTCCGTGACGTTGGCTCGGTAAATCGTGGACGCGGCGCATCCTGTGGGTAACAACGCTTTCGCCACATGCAAAAACGGTTAGCATTCCGTATTTTAGCTCATCGTGATACTGTCCAACGTGATCTATTATTGCGGACCTAGGACTGATTTGAGGCTCTTCTTGATGATGCGCGACCAGAGCTTATAGCCCTCGGCATTGAGATGCAATCTGTCCTTAACGAAAAGCCCATCGTTCGGCTTTCCGTCTGGCCCGAGATACGCATTGGCCGTGTCGATAAAATGAAGGTCTTGTTGGGCTGCTGAGAATTCCTGTATCAGTCGGTTCATCTCTTCGACTTTGGGCCAAGCTTCCCACCGAGAGCTCGTGGGCGTTACTCCAATGCAAAATATTGGCTTGTTGGGTTGAAGGAAATTAATCTTGCCAACAATGTACTTGTAGATCTCAAGAACTTCTTGGGGCGTTTTGTCTTTCTCGCCACCGCTAATATCATTGCCGACGAAAATCACAATTGCTTGCACCTCATGCGGACTCACTATCCGATCAACGAAGATGGCGAGATCGGAAAACCTGGCACCACCATAGCCGCGTCGAATTGGCTCCCAAGGTTGCATATCCTCTGCGATCGTTTCCCAGCGCCGGATACTAGAACTACCCGTAAACAGGATCGCCTGAGGGCTATGCTGCTCCTGTTGATCAAGCTCCTCCAGCTTTCGAATATCATCGTCCCAGCGTTTCATGGCTGACTCACGATATTTGCCAATAAAATTTGGCTCTTCGGGCTCGTCTTGCGCCCAAGCAATCGAGATTTGCAGCAATAAAAGAACGCAAACTAGCAGCGGTGCTCTCACGATGCTACTTCGCTTTCGTAGGAATAAATAGTTCATTGCATACATCTCTCTGTGATGTGGATCGAGCCGCTGACTTTAGCCTGGCAGCGGCAAAGGTGGCAGTTAATGCAGAGCTTCGTCGAGCGGCAAGTGCTGTTCGACCAGCCATTGACGATCTTCTTCCGCTTCCGAATCGCGGCTCAAGGCCAAAAGCGCTCGCATGCGATGGTATCTCAGGACACCTTCCAACCAGATATTTGGATCCGCATTTTCGACTTGAAGTGTACCTTCGTCCTGATCACCTGAGGCTTGGTCCGATGCATCCGCACGCAAATCCTCATCCCCTCCCAACCATTCGAGGAGCACTTGGAAGAACTGACTGACAGGGTCGTTTTGAACCCGCTTCAACTCTTTGTGAAGTTTCTCAATAGCCGTGTTTGCATCCTTCAAGGCCAATTCGAATTCTCCGCGGCGGAATTGCACCCAAGCTCGAGTGTCTAAATAGCCGTAGTTCGCCGGAAAGCGTTCTAGTGCATAGTTGATATCTTCCAACGCTTTATCCAAGTCTTCACCGGCGCAGGCGCGGACGTAGGCAATTTGATTGCGAATTACCGGCGAATCCATATCCTCCGGCGTCAGTGCAGTTTCGACGATGCGCAATTGCAAATCGAACTCGCTGGCGTAGGCCCCCTGCAAAGGGGCAATGTAGGTTCCTTTGGCGCGTTCAGAGTAGATACTACGGATCTTGCCGCGAATGATCGCCGACCAATGTTGCATCGCTCGTCCATATA
>JBCCEO010000858.1:0-3355 GCA_039030255.1 Planctomycetota bacterium
CCGAACAGATTGGTCGACTGATTTAGCTCGTCGTAGATAGCTTGCCGGATCAAGGCAAAGTTTGCGAGTTCAGCCAATGCGGAACTGTCTGCCAGGATCTCTGGAGATATGTGGATTGGTTCAGAACGTGCAGCGCCATCAATCGCGAGCGATGCACGCCCAGAATCCTCGACAAACGTTTTGATACCAGGACGGAATTCAAACCCGCTCTGTATAGAATTGTGGGCGAATTTCCCATCGTCCGTCTTAGCATGCGTCGCTTCAGCTAGCTCACTACCTGTCAGTATTGAATTCGGAGCGATTTTGAATTTTTCCTCAATCCGCGCCTTCGTTTCCTTGGAAACAATTGAGTCAGGCTGCTTGTAAATGGACTGCACAAAACTGGTGAATGATGTTTCAGAAAAGGAGCGCTGAGGACTCGCTGCAAAGAGAGTCTCTATGGAGCGTAGTTCGTTAGAGTCAGGGACTGTTTCCGATGAAAACAAGGAGGCATACTTTGCGAGTAGTATTTCGGTTCGGGTCTCCAATTGACCAGCGAACTCACCAGTAAGAATTGGGAAAATTTCGCTAGGTGGCCGACTTGATTCACGTAGCTGGAAAAAGCGATCTTGGAGCGACAGTTTTGTACTTTCTGCAGTTCTCTCAGCGGAGTCTATCGTGACTTCATCGGCTTCGGTAAGCCTCACATCCAACTCCTTGCGCAGTTTTTCAATTTTGATGTCGTCGAAGCGTTGAAGTGAAAGCCCGAGAAGTTGTGCTTGCTGCTCTTTCTCAAAAAGAAATGCCACCACTTCAGATTTGCGCGCTGGGTGTCCAAAGTGGGAGTGCTTTTCTGAGAGAGCCTCCATCAATTCCAATTGATTAAGCTCCGCGGTCATTGAGTCAGCTGAATTTTCAGATCGAGCTGTATTAGCGACCTCCTGCTCGGACACTTGATTGAGTGAACGTCGCCGGAGGTTCTCATTGATAGGATTCGAGGAAATGCGACCTGGCCTCAGATCGTTAAAGCCAACTGATTCCGGTTCGAATTTCGGCATCTGCCAATTCTACCAGAAACAGGAAGATTGTACAAGTTTAGTGATTGTTTTCGGCTGCTTCTCGGACCAGTTCCTCGAAGGATTCTTTGAGGGCCTCAAATGCCGCGTCGTTTAAGGCTTCGGCCTCTTTTCGTCGTTCCGTTGCCGCTTGAGTTCGAAGGACCTGGTTTGCAAATGAGAGAATCAGGTAGGCCCGAGCAACATCATCGTCGCTTGCCGGCTGTGTAGGGTGCTTTCTAGCTCGATCGCCTTCTTCCCTGAGAATAGCGAATGTTCGTTCCCATGAAACCCTATTCATTGCCTTCAGTAGCAGCTTTTTGTCTTCGGGATCTCCCTTCAGCAGGGTTTGTATCTGACCCCGGATCTGATTCTCAGGGGATAGGTTCGGTTGAGGTTCGTCAGCACCACAACTGGTGATAGAAAACATGGCGGCGAAGAGAAGCGCGACACGCCAACTGGCGAAAAATTTGCTATTCAAACGAACAATTGGCATAATCCGGGCGATGGGTTGGAAGAATCCTTTTCGATTGCGACGTCCGCTAAAGCGGAAAGCTGCCCAAAAGCCCTGGAACGCGGGAAAATCTGTTGGCCAGAAGGTGCCTCTGACTTCAGATCAGGTTAGGCGAATCAAGCAATGGCTTAATGAATCTGGATCGGTTAGGGATCTTGCTCTGTTCGCCACAGCGATTGACAGTATGCTTCGAGCTAGTGATCTTCTCGCCATCCGAATTGGGGACATCATTGACAGCTCGGGATCGGTTCGCTCTACGATTTCAGTTCAGCAATGTAAGACAAACCACTCGGTCAAAGTTATCCTAATGCCCGAGACTCGGAACATCTTACAGAGGTGGATTGGGGAACATCCCACTCGAAAGGGAAGCCAACCGTTGTTTCCTGGAAGATCTCCAACTGAGCCCCTGAGCCGACGTCACTATCAAAGGATTGTGAAGCGGTGGCTAGCGAGTATCGATGCCTGTCCAACTGACTATGGAACCCACAGTCTCCGCCGAACAAAAGCGTCAATCATTTACGCCAAGACCGGAAATATTGAGGCTGTTCGAATTCTGCTAGGTCAAAGGAGTATAGCTTCGACTACTCACTATCTAGGTGTCACGCAATCCGCCGCCTTGGATCTTGCAGTGAGAATTGCCGTCTGACCTTCAATCCTCCCAACCAGCTCATTAACCACAAACGGGCCGTGTTCAAGATTTGCGATTGCCGGATTTTCCAAAGATATGTCACGGACTTAAAATCCGTTATCCTTCGGGGTGTGAGGGTTCGAATCCTACCGGCGGCATCTCTATAAGCCTCGCAAAATAAACGAGTTATGCGATTGATTCAGCAGGTTCCTCAAAATTCGCAAAGCCACCGTAAAGCCCCAAAAATACACAAAACCCCCTTTCAAATCTGTGTAAATACTACGTCGCGGCTCAACTTGACGTGTTTTGAGCTGGAGGATCGACTCACTTTGCATCTCGTGGCAACTTCTTGGAATTCTAATTCCCGTCCGACAGCTCCCTTTTCGCATACATTACCCCTGAATTTCGGGGCGAAGGCTGCGTAAGAGCAGGTGAAGCGTGATGGACTGAGGAGACAGGCTCCTGCTAACCAAATAACTGTTGCGTCACCCCAATATGATGCCCAAGCTTCCACGCTCCAGAAGCGCTCAACCTTAAAGTGCCCGCTACTCAAACATGGCCACGCCCAAAGAAGTATTTCTACAGCGATTTGACGAAGGCGTCCGCCCCGAAATCGTAGAGTTCGGAAAGAGAATTCGACGCATTTCAAACGAAAGTGATGTCATAGTCTTCATGGCTCGGAAGGCTGCATGCTTTGCCGAAGCATTGAGGGTGCTCAAGCTCACTTCGTATCACTGCGAAGTCGCTTCACATCGGGTAGTAGATATGAACATCTCATGGATGGCCGGAAAGAGAGTCGCTGTAATTGATGATGCACTTATCACCGGCACCACCATGTTTCGTACTGCGGAGAGGCTTCGCTCTGTCGCGAGTGAGGTCTCCTGTCACGTTTTCTGTGTAAATCGACATTGGTGGGCGCGCGACCTAGTTCAACCGAAGGCCCCCTATTTGGAACTCGACGACGAGCAGTGTGCCTGTCTCTGTGCAAGAATTGTCGAGGCAATCTCTTTAGTGCCGATACCCTATTCGACTGATTACCCACTCTTTGGGGGATTCTATTTACACGCAAGGCATATAGAAAAGTTGCTCGCGAGAGGAGATTGGAGCGTTTCGGAGGTCGGGACGAATCTCCAGAAGCGAAATGGTGTCTTTTCCAAAACGTTCACGCCTACTGATGAG
>JBCCEO010000859.1:0-3328 GCA_039030255.1 Planctomycetota bacterium
GAATAGCCATAGATGGCCCAAATGCATGTCATTAAGCCCATTAGAAAAATACACTGCATCAAAATGCTAAGGACGTTTTTCTTGCGTACTAATCCTCCATAGAACATAGCCAGTCCAGGTGCTGTCATAAAGAGAACCAGAGCACATGACACAAGCATCCAAGCGTTGTGTGCGGGTGCGGAACCAGTCGACAATTCTGTGTCGGTCAAATAGACCGTTCCTTCTTCGGCCGGTTCTTCTGCTGCGTCTTCCGCCGCTGAATCTCCATCAGCGGCTGAATCTCCATCAGCTGGTTCGTTCGCATTGCCCGTTGAGTTTTCGGCGGCGCTATTCGCATTATTAGATTCATCGGATTGTGCGCAGCAGTTCGAAATGGCACTTCCAAACAAAAACACAGTTAGCAAGAATAACCAAACATGTTGGTTCAATGAAAAAAATCTCACTACTTTCTCCCTGGGGTCTGAGTTGAGTAACTGGCTCCCATGTTCCGCCTAAAACAACAGGATCCTCGAGGATAAAACTATCTGGTTGAAGCAAAACCGAATGAAATCAGTTTCCCTTCGCTTGTTCGCTACCCATAGAAAACGCCAACCAAGGAAGTCGTTGCAATCGAATTCGCAGGAAGCAAGAATTGGACCAGCAAATTCGAAGATGTTCCGCATGCTGATGGAATGCTAAGAGGAGGCGTCCTAATTACTGCCCTTGTTGAGTTCTGCAGCCGCAGAATCAATAGGCAACGCCAGCCTCAACTCTTGGCTAAGGCGTCAAACGAAGAAGGATTAGAAGCCGATTTGTAGTCCATCGAAGATTCCGATATGGTCAGACTCAACGACCAACGCGGATCTCTAAAATCGGGCTTCCAAGTGAAACCAGTGCGGTTTCGCACCCATTCCCACGGTTTCCGCCTATAACCTTGAGAGCAGCTAAGAGAGTAAACGAAGTTGCCGAAATTGGGAATGACTCAGACACATTTTTCGCGCTCGTTCGCTCCCAGGTCCCCTTGCAATTCCTTGGCCCCTCCGGAAATACAATGAATTCCGAATCCCCCGCCAAACTTCAAACCACTTTATCTGCCTATCTGGACTCGATTGAAGAACAATTGAAGGATGGGTTGTCCAAAATCCAACACTGCTTGAAACAATTGACGGACGAACAAGTTTGGTGGCGACCCGCAGATGAGATGAATAGCATTGCCAACTTGCTGCTGCACCTTTCTGGCAATTTGAGGCAGTGGTTTATCAGCGGCCTGAAAGCATCACCTGATCTCCGTCAGCGGCAATTGGAATTTGATGACCGTTCCCGGCGATCACCCCAAATTCTTTTAGATCTGCTGGCAGGTACCATTCAAGAATCCTGCGACGTCCTGCAAGAGCAGTCCTGGGAAGACCTGCTAAGCAAGCGGCATGTCCAGGAGTTCGACTTCAACGGTTTCCAGACCATCGCCGACTCACTGTGCCACTTTCGAGGACATGTGCAAGAAATCATCCATATGACCCGCGTACAAAAAGGTGAGGACTACGAGTTTGCTTTTGTGCCAGTGCGGCCCGATTAGGACTCCAGCTGACAGCATTCGAAAACTCGGAATTGCATTTGAGATCCGAACTACTGAGGTCTCTTCGGCCGAAACTTCGCAAGCCGATGATGGTTCATTCGACGGCGCCGGCTACGTCCCTCTAAGCTGCCACGGATTCCTTTAGCTCGCTTCGACGACTTTCTGGTAGGGCTTGCACGTACAGTTCTTCCAGATTCTCTGTAATGCGATCCCAGGAGAATGCCTGCCGTGCAAATCGCAATCCAGCCCAGCCGAACACGCGTGCTTTGAATGGATCTTGGATAAGATCAAGGATTGCACCTGCCAATGCCTCTGGATCTTTCTCCCCTACCAAGTAGCCTGTTTCGCCGTGGCGGATCGTATCTGGAATGCCGCCCGTGTTCGTAGCGATAACTGGCTTACGGTACGCATAGGCTTCGATTGAACCTACGCCCAGGCCCTCTGCATCACCCCAGGCATCCACGATGGCTGGATTCACCCATACATCACACTTTGCATATTCTTCAGCCAACTGTTCGTTGGAGACGAACCCCAGAAACTCGGTAGTGTCACCCAACCCTAGCTCTTCGTGGATCTTCTCCAGGCGTTCTTTTTGTTCACCACTTCCAGTGATTACAAACTTGGCTTTTTGTTTTTCCAATACCAGTGGCACAGCACGTAGTAAGTACTCGACGCCCTTGCGCTCTATCAATCTACCTGTGAAGAGAACTCGTGGAACTTCGTTGGTGCTTGAATTGCTTTCCGCGGCACTAACGGTAGTTCCATAGGGTAAAACCTCACAGTGTTTACCGGATACGCCAGTCACATGACTGGCCGTATCGCTGCTGTTCGCAATCCGCAAGTCTGCCGCTCTCAAACTCTGACGCAAGAAAGGACGAATCCATTTCTTTCGTCGGGCTAGGGCGAATTCCGCACCATGAGACATGATCACCAATGGAGCTCCACTGAACAAACGTGCCACTTGTCCCATTAGTCCATGTGGAAAGGGCCAGTGAACATGAATCACATCGTAGCGTCGGAACAAAACTGCGAAAGCCGCAGCGATGCAACCGCTCAAGATATATGGAATCGCCAAAAGCTGTTTTCCTACACGGCGCACCTTGAGAGGTGCACCTTGCTCATGCGTCAACGTTTCCATTGATGCAGGTGCGTAGCGGAATCGTTTGACTTTGGCCCCATCGATCTCGTGTGACTTCAGGCCTTTATAGGCTGGCGCCAACACGGTGACTTCATGGCCACGCTCCATGATACGGCGATGTGCTTCACGCATCCAAGGCACGGCATAGTCGTCTTCATGACGAGGATATGTAGATGAGATTACAAGTATGCGAAGCTTATCGCTCATGGTTGCCCCAAACTAAATTCGAATTCCACAAGCCCTTCTCCAACTACACCTCTCTAGGCGGTTTTTCCGGGCTTCAAAACGATTGACGAAAAGACCGACTAGCTGTTAACTGGCGTTCTGATTGCGCGACGATTCTTGCCGCGGTTCTTCTGAGCCAAGACAGTTTCTCGTTCCAAGTCGTGGCGCACTTCGGTGAGTACAGGAGATAGAGAACGTTGGTTTTGGCGAATCATCAACTCCGCCAGCAATCCGGCAACCAGACAGGTGCCACCCATGCCCCAAAGTAGTGCGGTGGTTGCAAACATCAAGGCGGAAGTCACAGTCGTGATTCCAGTGCATAGGCCGATAACCAGAGCCGTGAAGCCTAAGACACCGTAAATCGTTGCCGCCGAGTTTGCAAAGTGGGCGGGACGCTCGCGATAAATCCGCAA
>JBCCEO010000860.1:0-3325 GCA_039030255.1 Planctomycetota bacterium
GCCACCGTAGGCGTCATTCGATGAATCGAAATTCCGTCGAGCTAAAAAGTACTTGCACAAAGGATGCAATCGCTTGCCGCCGAGTTTTACCATTGTCTAGCGCTTCCTGAATGTACCGAGTTGCCATCGCAAGGTCATCAGAGGCCGCGTTACGTATCAGTATGCGTTGGTAGAGTTGCTGCACTATCTGTTCAAGCGACAATTCATCTCGAAACTTGGCACTCAAAGCCTCCGCCATCTCACGGACAAAGGGCGAATTCATCATGAACAGAGCCTGAGTAGGAACCGTCGTAGCGGCTCGCTTGCCCGTAACAAGATCTGGGTTTGGAAAGTCGAAAACGGCGAGCGACGGCGGTACAGCTCCACGCACCACGGGTAAATAAATACTTCGCTGCCGCAATTCTCCAGTCTGTGCAAGTGAGGCATCGCGAGCCCCAGACGTTGCGATCGCATACGTGCCCAGCTGTTTCACCGCGGACTTTCGTCGCGTTGAATCCAGTTCGCCGGCAATAGCCAGTATCGAGTCTCGAATCGTTTCTGCAGGAGCCGGACGACGGTTCTGTCTTTGAAACTTTGCGTTTTCAGGATCATCGGCCAAGTTGACTACGACGGCTTGCTGGTAGGCTTGGGATTGTACTATTTCACGAATCAGAGTCTTTACTGACCATCCGCTTTCGACGAACCGTTCGGCAAGATAGTCGAGCAATTCGGGATGTGAGGGCGCGACGCCACGCAATCCAAAGTTATCGCTGGTCACCACGATTCCTTGCCCAAACAAGTGCTGCCAAACGCGATTGGCCATCACGCGGGAAGTCAACGGATGAGCTGGATCGGTCAACCAATGAGCCAGTTGCACGCGTCCAGATTCGTCATTGGGAATCTGGTTCTGCTCCGAGCCAGACTTACTGGCTACTTGCAAGAATCCTCTGGCCGCAACCGGCCCCAAATTTCGGACTTCGCCACGAATCCGGATGTTCAGGTCGCCCAATCGCTCCCCAGTGTTATCCATCGCAGCCATCGCTTGCGAGGGCTCCGGAAGTTTGGTTTTCGCCGCTTTTAAGTCCTTTTCAAGTTTCTTAATGTGGGCCAAGAGTCTCGCGTTTCCGTCCGGCTTTTCATCTTCTTCCAGCTGCTGGAGGGGCACCAGTTGAATTGCATCGGCGATGACGTGTCCACCAGCATCTTTGTCTGTCAACTGAACCTCGGCGCTTTTGCCGAACTCAAACTGTCCAATTGGCTGCCACAATCCATCGATGGATGGCTTGACCGACTGGTCGACGACTAGCTTGGATTCGCCTTCTGCGTGCTTCACCAAGTACTTCGCCTTCGTTGCCAGTCCGCTTCCGCCGCCAAATGAGACACGCAATTCGTACTTACCGGCTTCCGGCAATTTCGCCCGCCAAGTGATCGAACAAGGAGCCTTATTTTTGTCCGTTGCAAGATAATGGGCTCCGATTCGATTGGGCCGATGTGTTGACTTGCGCCACGGCCCCTTTGTCGCAGCTTCCGTATCGTCTACGGTCACGCCGTAGGCGACCAACTCTGTTTGCAACTCCTTCAGCTTTTCCTCTGCTTTCTTGATTCTCGCTTGTTGCTCGATGATTTGAGCCTTTGTCTCGTCGTCCAGTAGCAAGTCGGTGTTCGTCCATCCCGTGACATTCACATTGTTCATCAACACACGATCCGCGACTCGCGTGCTGTGCAAAATTCCCGCCATTGCGTAGTAATCTGCCGTTGGAATCGGATCAAACTTGTGATCATGACATCGAGCACATCCTAGTGTTAGACCCATGATCGACCGGCCGATGGTATCCAGTTGTTCATCCGCAATATCGAGATGCATTTTCGGTTTGTCACGCTCTGTCAACATTTTGGCGGCGACCATCAGGAATCCCGTTGCAATCAATTGTCGATTGCCTTGTTCGGCCGAGCCGTAGGGCAGCAAGTCGCCCGCGATCTGCTCGATCAAGAATTGGTCGTAGGGCATATCGTTATTGAAGGCGCCAATAACATAATTGCGATATCTCCAAGCTTCATGAAAAGTGAGATTGAAATCGCCGCCGTTGGAGTCGGCGTAGCGTGCAATATCCAACCAATGCCTGGCCCACTTTTCGCCAAATTCGTCCTGGGCAAGGAGTTGATCGGCGAATCGATCCACGGCGTACTCGGGTGAATGCTCTTCATAGAGCTCCAAGAACTCTTGCCGCTGCGCCGGAGTTGGAGGCAGTCCAATCAAGTCTAAGAAGAGCCTTCGGACCAATGTATCCGCAGAGGCGACAGGAGCTTGCGGGATAATCCAGCCGTCAATCGATTCCCCTGCTTCAATTTTTCGGCGAGGTTGAAAGGACCAGAATTCACGGCCGGCGTCGATATCGATTGATTCCTTTTCTTCCGCCACCGTTCCTTCACGCGGATCGACCGCACCTTCGGCAATCCAACGGCGAAAGTCATCGACGACTTGTGCAGACAAATGCGACTTGGGCGGCATGTCTGACATCTCGCCGCTTTGGTTGATCGCCAGCAGCAGAAAACTCTCGTCCGGCTTGCCGGGCACAATGGCCGGGCCGGAATCACCGCCGACCATCCAGCCGTTTCGGGAGTCTAACAGCAACCCGCCTCTGCTATTTCCTGACTCGGTCGAATGACACTGGTAGCAGTGCTGTACAAGGATTGGGCGAATCTTTGATTCAAAGAACTCGAGCTTCGCAGAATGCTCGTCGGCTGCAATTGATCGGCAAAAGCAGCTCACAAAAATGACGGAGATAGCGGCCGTGAGTCTCATTATCGACGACGGAGTATGAGGGAGTGGGAACCCGTATTTTAAGCAAAATCTGCTAGCGCCATCGTCGGCAATACTAGAAGCCTGGCGGGTTTTCCTGGGAAAGACCGGTAAGCAGTCCTATTATTGGGACCGGAGCGCATTTTCACGGGGCAGACGCCGACTACGGTGCTCGCATGCTGTTTACTTGCGTTGCCCGCACTGATTCTCTTGACGCTTCGTTTTTCGCTAAGAAACTAAAGCAACATAGGGGCAGCCCTTCGGTGGGCTTACAAACGTCCGGATCTCGGCGGCGAGTGAAACGCTATGCCTGCAAGCCTGCGTTGGCTCTTTTGAATCGGCTTCGGAAAGCGTTGTTCGTTCGATCGTCATTTTTTATCTGCAGTACTGCTGACGATGACCTCTTTGAGCTGCTGTACGCTTGGTCGATCATGAGGTTCGCGGCTCGCATGATAAAACTGAATAACATTTGCGGAGTCCATCAAAATGTCTCCGCCCAGCTGCCGAAAATCGCGGCCAAGCCTGCCGAGATTTGTTCCGCCGAGA
>JBCCEO010000861.1:0-3323 GCA_039030255.1 Planctomycetota bacterium
ACACACACACACACACCCCAGGCCGATGGACAGTTTTCAAGAAGATTAGAAGCGTCTGGCAAACCAATTACTCCGCTTTGCCCCCTGGGACTCTCAGCTTTTCTTGCTTGGATATGGGGCTCCCGTAAGAACCGAGAGACGATGCCAGCGATTGAACTGCGGGATCGAGCTCATTCAATCGAACATTCCGTGTAGGAACCATTTTCCGTTTTGCAGATCGCGGAAGATCCACCACCAGCCACCTTCCTTGGTTTCAACTCGATAGTAGTCGCGACGCACACTGGGGCCACGCCACCAGCCGCTTTCCAGTCTTTCCGGTCCACAAACCGAGTGTAGTTGTTCCCATTTGCCTTGGTACAAGAAACGGCTGGGTGCAGTCGCGAGTCGCAAACTCTGCTTATCCGCGGGCAGTGATGGCCTTGTTTTGCTCGGATTCGCTGGCAAGGCTTGCTCCGTTTGCGATGCGAGTTCGTCCTTCTCACTTTCTTGCGCCGCTTCAAAAGCAACTTCGATCGGCTTTGGCTGAGAGAACAAATGCGAAGGGCGGCGAAGCGGATCTTCGGGCGATGGCTCGGCGCGGCGACGAGCGATACGAGAACTCAGCTTCTTGACCGTATCATTTTGCTTGCCGTCCTGCTTGCGGCCGGTCATCGGCTGGAGGTCATAAGCCAGCTCAGGTTGGGATTCGCGTTTCACATTGCCGACTAACACTTGTTTGCGTCCCAACCGGCTGCTGAGCGTATCGATTAAGCGTGCCATTTGATTCCTATGATTGGCCGCTTCGCCTTCGAACAAATCTGCTTGACGCCAAACCATATCGGCCGTCATGGTAGCTTGAAGACTAAATCGCCAAACAGAAGTAATGCTATGTTCTCGAAGGGTTTGTTCCAGCTGCCCAACGAGCAAGGTTTCCAAGTGTTCGGCGTCATTGGTCGGCCGGAACAACCCCAGCTGCATCAGCAATGGCTGTTTATCGACCAGGTCCATGCGACATACCAGCCGCAATGCTCCTTGGCCGCGGGCAGCTAGCCGCTTAGATAGTTCGAGACTGTGACGCCTAAGCAGTTCTTCCAAGGTGGCGCGATTCTCAGTTGGGAACTCAAGCGATTGCTCCAAGCACCAATCTGGCAGACTATGTAGGGATACCACTGGTTCTTCCTTGTGGCCTCTGGCTTGATCCCAGCGTGCGATAAGGTCGTCGCCCAGTCGAGTTGCCATGCCGCCGCGTGGAAGCGTTGATAGCTGGCCTATGCGCATAATGCCCAAGCGACGCAAAGAATCCACCGTGCTCGTGTTAATTCGCAGCGCAGAAATTGACAGGTCAGAGAGGGCCTCGTCGTCCTGGCCCGGTTCGACAATGCAAAAACGCGCCACAGGCAAATCGGCGCGTTCAGGGGTTTCTTCTTCCGGAACAACGCACTGCTGTCCTGATTCACTGCGTCGCAAACCATAGTTTGCAATCGCCCAAGCAGTCCCAACGCTGCCTGCGAGCGCCATGCAGGCGAAGTAACTTTGCTCTCGCAACCACTTGCCGACTTCCTCTATCAAATCGGCTTCGGAACCGAACAACCGGCCAATCCCGGTAATATCCATCTGCAAGCACTCGGGCTGGTGGATATTGCGTCCTGCCCAGGATTTGCGTTCAAGTTGTTCCAGTCCGACGATGGGGCTGAACTGCTGAGCCTGTTCGGCCAGATGGCAAAGTTGCTCCAAGTCTTCCTGAGGATCGTGCTCACGAACTTCGGCTTCGACAAGCGCCGTTGCTTCGCTCAGTCGCATTGCGGGACGAATGCCCTCTTCCTTGGCAATCAAATTTGCGGCGGTAACTAAGAGACCGCGGCGAGGATCCCGAGTTGAAAGCAAGAGAGGACGCTCAGCCAGCGCTGGCTCTTCGGCTTGGATTCTTTGGATTGGCCAATTGGGTAGCCAAACGCATAGAAGCCTTTTGCTCATGCCGACTCCTGGTCGTTGATACTTCTTCTAGTTGTCCTGTTCGGGGATGGATAGCCAAGCGAAGTTGTGCACCCGGTCGACCTCCGCGATTGCGTAGCAGCTGAACATGCAATCGGCGTGCTTCAATGGTCCTCTGTTTCTTGGCGGTTGCAGCAGGAGCCAGTAAAGGATCGATATTGTGCACCGGATCTGTTTGCATAGGAGCCTGCGTGCGTGCGGATCGTACCAACCATTGTACTTCGGCCCAACTCGGTCGTTGTCTGGCCGATGCACTACGAAGTAGGAGGGCCAGGGTGTTGCCAGTCTCAGCGGCTAACTGCAAACGTCGCGCACTTCGATCATCCAGACTCTCCAATTCCGCTACCACGGCGGCGACTGCGGGAGTACGCAGGGCTTGGTCCACGGACCAGATGGCATCGCCTAGCGATTGAGGGCGGACAAAAACGACTTTCTTTAAGTCGATGCCCTGTGCGGTCAAATTGGGCGGATAAAAATAGCTGCGGATATCCTGATTGTCGACGACGACCAAAAACCCTTCCGTGGCCTTCATGGCCGAAGCTGCAGCGGCAAAGGCCAGATAGCTCGCACCGCAGGCTGGCGAGGATCTTAGGTACTCGACAATCGTCCCCGATGCATACCCCTGGTAGGGAAGACAAGCGTCCAGAGCGGAGCAGCCTGAGGAAATACCCGCCCCAGTTCGCCCAGATCGCCCCGCCGTCTCCAGTTGGCGGACCTCACGTGAAAGCTGCTCGACCAGCCCTGCTGCTGCATTGGGGGGCGCCGCCCGCGCAAGCGGACTCTCCGCCGCCTGGGATCGACGTTGCTCCAAGCGTGTTTGCACGCGTTGGTGAATGTTGGGGAGAGTTTCTGCTGCGCTCATGCTTCAGGTCCATCCGATTCGGGCCATCCTTAGATCGTATCAAAACGCTAGCATTGAAGAGCGTTTCCTTCGTGAAAAGGCTCTAAATGCCACGGTGGCGTTGGAATACAGGGGCTAGGGGCGGGGGCAGGAGTCAAGTTCCTGGTATTAGGTTTCAGGGGCCAGGCTTCGGCTATCCCCAAGCTTCGCCGCCATGGCGATGGTTATCGCCCACCGCTCAGACACCTTTGGTCGCATGCACCAAAATTTTTCGCCATCAACAGAGATGCATCGAGCAGGCTCAAGCAAACTCGGGGTCGTGGACAAGGAAAGCTTCAACGACTAGGACTTTTGGGAATTTCGAATTTCTTTGCATCCAGCACTTGCTTGACTGCGAATAGTGCTGAGACAGGCCAGTCAACCGGTCATATTGGTCAAGATGGGCTTGCTCTCGTTCCTGCTGAAACGCGTCCAGCCACTGTGTCCGCTCCTTGTCAGAATGACACTGCAT
>JBCCEO010000862.1:0-3319 GCA_039030255.1 Planctomycetota bacterium
GATACGGCGGAATGTTTTGGTTTTTGACTGACACGATCGCTGGCACATGGAGAGACTAAGGATCTGTGTTAACCATGCTAATGGCGTCGCGACATGGAAGGACGTCTTTCAAACGCGCACCAAATGACCAAGACTCCTACAAGAGCGGAGATTGCGGCGTATTGAAAGTTACAGGCAAAGCAGGAATCAAAAATGTGCATAACGAATAGTCCGTTAGTTGAAAGCAAATCGCTAAATGCAAATTGTATGCATGTAGATTGCTTTCGAATACGGGTGGCGGACACTGCGAATGCGTCAACGCTAAACTAAGAAACCAACGCCGGAAGGAGCAGGGAACAGACGTCAACTAGCTTATTGACTGCCCTGGGAAACAAGCAGGCACGGCAGAATGCTAGTGGATCGGCAGAGACGAGAGTGGCTGGAACGGAAAGACAAAACCCGATCAGCTGGTCAGGCCAATCGGGCTCGTGGTCCGGCCAGCAAGAATCCTAATTTAAAACCGAACTCTTCGCAACTTTATGGCGACTGAGGGAGCGCCTTGCGACGAACCGACAAGTTCACGGATTCCAGTAGTGGTCCGCCGCAAGGAGCGTGTGTGAGGCCAGAGGTTGAGAGATGACGGGCAGACGCGGTGCGCTGCGTCTACCCGCCACATCAGTCACACCGGAACATAGAATTGCCTTCGGGCTAAGTCAAATTTAGTGCGTGATACACACCAGGGTACTACCTTTTACATAATTTACATCGGGGGAAGGTGATGGAAACGCGATTTGTCAGTGTCGAGGTTGTCATTCGGACGAACTCCGATTGCCAAGAGTGGATTGACTGGTTCGAGGCACAGGATAACCACGTAGCAAACATATCCACGGAGGATCATGCGTCGTTCGTTTACTTTGCTCCCCTCCCATCCTCCGACGCCGACTCAACGATTCGGAGGCTTTGCAGAGAGATCATGCAATTGCCAGATGAGATTCGGCGCCACTGGAAGAGCGCGGATGCGCGTGAGTTCTTTATTGGGTACCACGTTGGTGAGACGCCTCATTGCTTCATCGAACATTTGCAAGCCGACACTATGGCGCTTGTGCATGAGCAAGACGCCAGTGTTCGAATTGCTTTGTATCCCGCTCCTAATACTGATTGATGCCAACGGACTAAGTAGCGGTCCACACCAGACTCGAACTTACTCTTATTTGAATCAGAGTAAAGGGAGCCGAAATTGAGCGAGTTGATTTATGAGGCTAGCCAACGGGAAAGCCGGGTATGTGTACCTGCCAGCGTCCTTCGGGCCGCTCGACGTCTAAAGATTCGCTGTCCATGACAACAATTCGGCGGTCTTCGCCGTCAGGGAACCACACGGTTGCAGCTTCGCCAGACTTTAGGATGCATGCAAACCGAAGGCGTCCGACCCCACGATACGGATTGTAAGTGTGCCAGCCTGTCGTCGTCGGGTATTTTTCAGCAGAGAAGAAACCAACTGGATTGTCGTCGAGATAGAAGTCAAGGCGATCCAAGGTTGATCTCGTGCGGATAACGAAAGGTTTTTACGACACCGCCCTGAACGAAACTAACGATGTCTGAGCTACGAGAGATTGTATCTAGGACAACGGAGAAAAGAAATCAACTAACAGGAGCATGGGCGAGTCCCACCTCCACACCAGACTCGAACCCAAACCCTATTTAGGAGCCAGAACGTTGAGTACGAACGACCAAGAAGAATCCAAGGTCTTGGAAGTAGCTGCTAGATTTCTCGCTCAGGAGAAAACTCAGGAACAAATTGAAATTGAGATTGGCGGCGCGAAATTTTTCCCAAATGAGGACGGCGGAATCTGGCGGGTATTCTGCTGGCGCGTCGAAGACGATGAGGAGATTTTGCTTGGCATTCCGGCTGGGATGACAATAGTTGTCAATAGAAAGCTGGAAGTCATTTGCGTGCACTGATCCACACCAGGCCAGAACCCCATCGAGGCAATCATGGAAGAAATGGAGAAGGCATCGCTCGACATACTTCATCGACTCGGTCCGGCGATGACGAAGTATTTAAGGTGCGACTCAGTAAAACTTATTGAAGAGAGAACAACGACCTATCCATGGGGGTGGGTATTTTATTTCGTTGACGAAAGCTGTAAAAACCCCGCGAACTCAAAGAGATGCGTCTGGGCATACGCGAAAGAAACTCGCAAGCTCGTCCCCGTCGGAACCAAGGGACTGGAATACGCAATTGAACAGTTCGAAAAGCAACCACCTCCAGAATCATGATTGTGAACTCAAAAGTTGTCGATTGGCCGGTCGGTGCCGGAGTTCGTCTATCAAGATGAAATCAGGGAGCAATTCCACACCAGACTCGAACCCGAAGGAGAAATAAATTGAGAGTAGCAGAAGCTATCGGGCAGTATGAAGAAGCGCAGAAACAACTTCGCAAAGCTAAGGAAACGTTGAGCAAAGCAGCGTCCAACCTAGAGGATGTAATCATGAACCAATTAGGCGAAGAGTTCTTCTTCCCTTGTGCAGATGATGATCCGCTTTCAGTCGTATGTGATTCCTACACTGTGACACTAAAGCCCACCGACAATCGTCCAGCCGTGCTGGTAGATCAAACGCATTTCGTGGAGTAACCGTCCACACCAGGGGAGAACTTTGACCCATGTTTCAACATTTGGAAACGGGTGGTAAACGTAAAATGCGGAATTTATCGCGACATTTACTGGTCCTTGCATCGTTGCTCTTTCTGGTTTGGCTTCTACTTCAGTTCATTCCTCCCGAGTGGCACGCGATTACTCTCGGGGGGGGGCATGTGCGACTGCCGCGATCTCCGGGCCATTGTATTGTTTTAACGCTAAGCTACGAATGGCATACGTGTTCTTCGTGATGCTAGGGATCTTTTTTGTAGGTTTGGTGACTAGACCACAACTTGAAAGACTGTTGCTCTATCACAGACTTCTCGAGTTAGGTGTGACTTTCGAGTTCGACATAGTGCTTCTAAACCAGGAAAAAGAATCTGTTTATTCCGGTGTCAGTTTCCCAAGCTGTCTAATAATTGTCTTTGAGGAGCCACGACTGGTTGTGCTTCCTGACACACCTCTCGAGCCTTCGCAATTGGACGGAGTGAAGGGTAAGATCGGGTGTACGGCCTGCAAAACGAACAGCAGCCTTTTCGAGAATCGACATCTAGAGGTGTTAGCTAGGATCATTGATGCTCCGTTTGTGGAGCTTGAGTCATCTCTGGTCAATATCGCGGGACTTGAAAGTCTTGAGCAAATGCATTCGTTGAAGACTGTGTTTGCCAAAGACACGATAATTGAAAAACAGCGAGAAAGCCTGC
>JBCCEO010000863.1:0-3318 GCA_039030255.1 Planctomycetota bacterium
TATACTTTGGCTGTCACAGTACTCGCGAGATCCCTTCAAGAGCAACGAGTTCCCAGGGCCGGATCGATTTCGCTATCGCGATCGCAACCCATGTATGGTCAGCAAAGGCTTGGTTTACTGCGCTCCGCAGGATTGCGCTGAAGTTTTTGCACTGGATGCAAGCCAGGGTGATTTGGTGTGGTCGACCAGCGCGGATCAAGTTCCAGATTGCGTGCATATCCTGGGAATCCACGGGGATTGTCTGATTGTCAGTGGAGATCGCATCGCTTGGATCGATCGCAGTTCCGGGAAGTTGCGGGCTCGCTTTCCCGGATCCAATACATCGACAGTGCTCAACGCTTTGCCTACTCCTCGCGGTATGGGACGAGGAATGATTGCGGAATCGAAGATTTATTGGCCGACGCAAGGCAAGATCTTTGTGTTCTCCGCCGAAGTACCTGTACAAGAATCCGAAGAGCCACTTGCGACCAGACCAATTCTTCGAGGCGAGATAGACCTAGGGGTTCGAGGAAGAGTGGGAGGTAACATGGTTCCCACCGAGAGTGGTTTCATTCTCGCGACCGATTCAAAAATCCTTGCTTGGGATTGAAATTGTCGGTTTCGCGGGAGTAGATCGCAGGCAACAATGGTCCTTCTGCCAGATTCCCGCCTTGAATTTCCTGTCCCCAATAGGTTCCGCGATGCGCATTGTTTCTTGGAGTACTTCCTGCCTCGTGTTTGCATGCTTGATGCATTTGTGTGTTATGGCCTTGGGTCAAGATATCTTGCCGCAAGGTGAACGAGTGAGGGCTGTCGGGCAAGTGGCTTTCACGGAAGGACCAGTCTGGCATCCTAATGGAAGTGTGTTTTTCAGTGATGTGCAGAATTCGCGCATTATGCGTCGCGATTCAAAGGGCGAAATCAGAACTTTTCGCACTCCCTCGGGTCGCGCTAATGGGCTGGTGTTTGATCTGCAGGGTCGTTTGTTGGCCTGCGAAGGAGCTGGCGAAACTGGAAATCGTCGCGTCACTCGAACGGAGCTCGATGGATCGATCACCGTATTGGTTGACCATTTCGAAGGCAAACGGCTCAACTCACCGAATGATATCACAATTGACCTTCAAGGAAATATTTTCTTCACCGATCCAAGATATGGCTCAAGAGAAGACTTGGAGCTGTTTGACGCATCAGGAAAGGCAATCGAGGGAGTCTATCACGTTGACTTAGAAGGAAGTGTCAAACGCATTTTGACGCATGAAGTTCAGCGACCCAATGGGCTAGCGATTTCACCCGACGACCGATTCCTGTACGTGGCCGACAACGCCAACGATAGCCATGCAGCTGCTCGAAAGCTTTGGCGATTCGAGTTGGATAGCAAACGAAATGTTGTTCCAGGTTCGCAAAAGCTGCTGTTCGACTGGGGAACGGAACGGGGGCCCGACGGAATGGCCATTGATGTAAAAGGACGATTGTATGTTACTGCAGGCTTAAACTATCCGGCGCCGCCTCACGAGACGGCTACCAAGTTTAAGGCGGCGGTCTACATTATCGATCCTGGCAAAGCCGCGCTTTTAGAGACTATTCCGGTACCGATGGATATGATTACCAATTGCGCCTTTGGTGGCGAAGATTGGAAGACGTTGTTCATCACGGCGGGGCACAAACTTTGGAGCATTCCGGTGCAGACGGCTGGCCACGTGGCTTGGCAGGCTCAGCAATAATACAAGTCCCGGGGAATACTCTTAGCGAAAACGGATCCATGCGAAAATTCTTAGGCACATTTGTCATATTGCTGTTGTTGTTTTGCGTTGTCGGTTTTTTCAGAGGTTGGCTTAGCCTATCCACGGGATCGGACGACCAGAAAACTAGTTTGGAGTTGACCGTCGATCGTGAAGGACTGAAGACGGATGCAAATCAGCTGAAGGAAAAAGTAAAGCAGATGGCTTCGGGTGAGAGTGAGCAGACTGAAGCCGAGGAAGCAAATGCCGAGTGGACGGGTGATTAGCATCAGTATCGTGTCGAGCTGCACTGGATGGCGCGCGTCTTTATTTTTACTTTTTAGTAAAGCAATCGCATGGTGGATTTGCTTCGTGGTAACGTAGCGATCTGGGGAAATCGGCGTATCACAGGCGAGGTTTCCTTAGGCTTTTACTACTTTTTTCCGAGCGGAGCTAGCCATGACGAACGAATCTAATGCAATTCACAGTTGGCTCGATATGGCGACACGCATGGGTGCATCAGATTTGCACCTGGTCACTGGCTATGCGCCTTATGTACGAGCCCATGGAAATCTTGCGGAACTCGATCCAACTCCCCTGGAGTCAGAATATCTCAAAGAACTAATGCGCGAGATCTGTGATAAAGCTCAGTGGAACGATTTTTCGTTCAACAAGAATCTTGACTTTGCGATGTACCATGACGTGACCTCGAACGCCGAGTCGAATTTTGAATCGAAAACGCATCGATGCCGCGTGAATTTTTTTATGAATCAAGATCGCTATGGAGCTTGCTTTAGGCTAATTCCATCCACGATTCCTAGTTTCGAGTGGACGGGCTTTCCAGTTGGTCTGGCGGAGCGTCTCGCGAGTCAACGCAACGGTTTGGTGCTGCTCACGGGAATGACTGGAGCGGGTAAGACAACTTCACTGGCGATGATTGTGAACCTACTCAATCAGCGTGGCAACATACGTATTATTACTGTGGAAGATCCCATCGAGTACATTTATCCGCGCCGGAAGAACTCGATCGTTTCTCAGCGCGAAGTTGGCGGTGATGTCAGTTCTTTTGCGGAAGGACTGCGTTATGGACTAAGGCAGGATCCTGATGTGATTCTTGTTGGAGAGATTCGCGACCGTGAAACGGCTCAAATGGCCTTAAGTGCTGCCGAAACGGGGCACTTGGTGTTTTCTACTTTACATACGCGAGACGCTAAGGGCGCGATTTCGCGATTCGCCGACTTGTTCCCGCAGAATAGTCAGCCTGAAGTGCGTTCGCAGTTGGCAATGAGCTTGCGAGCGATTGTAAGTCAGCATTTGTTGCCTGCGGCTTTCGAGGACAAGCGACAGCTAGTTTTGGAGATTCTCTTTAATAACAATCCCATCGCAGCCGGCATACGTCAGGGAAAATTGGAATCCATTGACACAGGCATTACGACAGGCCGGCAAGAAGGAATGGTTTCGTTGGACGAATCCCTCCGCCAGCATGTGTCGGAAGGAAACATTACTCGAGAAACCGCCCTACAATTCTGTACAGATCGCAACGCGTTTTAGGTCAGCATAATCTGAAATCTAAGCCGTTCGTATGCTCTTTAGTTAGAGTTGAGTTTGCTGGCGCCTCGGA
>JBCCEO010000864.1:0-3312 GCA_039030255.1 Planctomycetota bacterium
CGAATGCGTTTGAGCTGGTGAACGTGGTAGCCGAACGATAGGGCAAGAATGGTAGATTACACTCTTCGTGGGTGACACTAATTATTTCTCTCTAATTATTTCTCTAATTGTTTGAAGCGAGGTATCTATTCCTATTACCGAGGAAGCAGTCGGTAAAATTCCGCTTCAGCGCGGCGCACGTTGCTCTGCAAATCTCCTCATTCAAGCCAATCTTGACGACAACCAAAACTTGGGTGAATCAGTGTTGGGCATTGGCCGAAAAGCGCAGGTTTCCACAGCAATTGGTAACGACGGTACGGATTTGCTTCCTTTGAGCGAAGATTTCGTCCAGACGAAAAAAGGGATCGTTCTCGAGTTTGTTCATTTCTCAGAATTCGCAACTGATTTTGCCTCCAAGACTGCTCTACGTTGGCGAGGTACCGAAATCGCTAATCTCAATCAGGAAACTGGAGGGTGAAGTTTGTACTCCGATAGTGAAGCATTCGAGAGTTGTTTTTCTTGATCTTGTAGAGGGGGCGGATGCCGTGGACCTTGGGGGAGGAAAGAAGATAAGATTTATACAGTTTGGTGATTCAAAATAACCAGATCGCATTCAAACTAGAAACACCGACAGCTGAAGATTACAGGCTTCTGGTCGCTAATGCGGAAGAACTACCTGTATTAATGGGAGCCGTGTGATTGGTGAGAGAGGGGATCCTATTGGGACGAAGTTGGCTCCGTCGTCTATCCCCATGCAATCACCTAAGAAAAAAGGCGATTCAATCGAGCAGGAAATAGTCTTAGTTTTTCAGGGAACTGTTCCAAGCAAGTCCTACGATTTTAAGTCAGTTGAACTGGCTCTTGCGACGGAAATCGAATGGCGTATCTAAAAGTTCTCTGCCAGCGACATAGCAGTCAGTCGCGAAGACTAGGTGCGGGCTAATATCAATCGTAACTGCGATCGCACTAGCCCCTTTCGACAAGATCTTCCCAGGACTGCTCGGAAAGTATAATCACAAGTTGGCACTTGCAGCCAGCTAACTGAGGAAGCACTCGGATACCGAAGCTTGGCCTTTGGCCCAGTGGTGACCGCTGGATTTCGCGTGCTCGGACATGCTGCTCGGCGAGCCTGCGCAGCTGCTGAAGTACTTGCGATAGTTCCAAACTAGATCGCACCACATGCTCAAGTCGATGCCAAGCTTACTAACAGCTTTGGCAGCCGCCTTCGGAATATCGCTCCGAGCACTCTTCTTCGTCGGACCCTGGCGGGCAGTCCACCGCAAGAGTTCCAAATACTCATTCAACTTCAAGCAAAGAAAACCTTTATCGCTGGCTCGGAGTCCCTGCTTATTGGGTTGTGGCTTTTCCGAAGTATCGTGACGTCCCAGCGTAAGTGGCGCAAGCCACGCGTCCCGGCGAATTCGCTGGCCCGTTCCTCGCTTGCGTCGCTGTGCCCGTTTTTCTTTGAGTTTTGCAACGGGCGTGGTCTTGAGGTCCTCCGCGGCTTGCTCTCGCGAAACGGGCTTTAGCTGCATGGCCGCCGAGTCGATGACTTTTCCCTTATCCCCATGGATACGATCGTAGGCCGAAGTGTGCTTTGCTTGATCTGGGCTTGATGCCATCGCTGCACGAATCGGATTCAAGTCAACGTACATGGCACAGGCGAGCAAACCTGCTTCGTCGGTAATGCGTTGCGCCTTGAACCGACCTTCCCAGAACCGCCCCGTGCACTCATCTTGCTTATTGGCCATTCTGGCGATTGGCTCGCTCAAAGCCCGCATAAACCACGAGATATCT
This sequence comes from Planctomycetota bacterium, assembly GCA_039030255.1. Taxonomy (GTDB): domain Bacteria; phylum Planctomycetota; class Planctomycetia; order Pirellulales; family Pirellulaceae; genus Aureliella. The sequence goes on from JBCCEO010000864.1 coordinate 1,777, forward strand.
GACAGCCGCAAACGAACTTCGGCCAATCGCTCTTTGTTGCGAACCAGCGTTTCGACGTCATGATCCGTTGGTTCACCCAAATGCTCGTCGAGTCGCTTACCGGGAAAGACACGCAACCAGCGAATAGCGACTTCCTCATCACTCCACTGCGCGACAACATCGGGCCGAGTGCGCAGTATCACATGCATATGATTCGACATGATCGCATAGGTCAGGACATCGCAGCCGAACACCGAGGCCAGAGCCTCCATTCTTCGCCGAATCCACTCGCGCCGGAACCCGAAGTCCTTCCCTGTTTTCTCATCCACCCCCGCCAGGAACGCTCGACGCACGCATCGCTGCACACAATGCACGATTGCCACTTCCTCAGGCGAATACTGCTCTTTTCTTAACGGTCTACCCATTTGATTTCCTCATTAGCTGCATTTGAGCAAAGTCAATCCTACCAGTCGCGAATCGTGGGTGGCACCATTTGTCCATGATTCGGCTAACCGCAGTCCGCAGTGGTCAGCGATGGATTATACAAGCCGACCCAAAAGAACTGGCTCGGCTGAGACAACTTGCCGACCACCAAAGAGGCCCCGCATGCAGGACGCCACCGACAACCCTAACCACCCCAAAAAACTCAACCCTAGTTATCTGCACGAAACCGAATAAGGAATAGCACTATGAATGATTCGAGATGATCGCATAGGTCAGGACATCGCAGCCGAACACCGAGGCCAGAGCCTCCATTCTTCGCCGAATCCACTCGCGTCGGAACCCGAAGTCCTTCCCGGTTTTCTCATCCACCCCCGCCAGGAACGCTCGACGCACGCATCGCTGCACACAATGCACGATTGCCACTTCCTCAGGCGAATACTGCTCTTTTCTTAACGGTCGATCCATTTGATTTCCTCATTTGCCGCATTTGAGCACGGTCGATCCAATCTGTCAAGAATGGTGGGTGGCACCATTTGTGATTTGGCTTATTGGGTTGTGGCTTCTCCGAAGTATCGTTACGTCCCAGCGTTAGTGGCGCAAGCCATGCGTCCCGGCGAATTCGCAGTCCCGTTCCTCGCTTGCGTCGCTGAGCCCGTTTTTCTTTGAGTTTTGCAACGGGAGTGGTCTTGAGTTCCTGGGCAGCTTGCTCTCGCGAAACGGGCTTTAGCTGCATGGCCGCCGAGTCGATGACTTTTCCCTTCTCGCCATGGATGCGATCGTAGGCCGAAGTGTGCTTTGCTTGATCTGGGCTATCACACTTGGCTCACTCTTCGTACTGATCCCATTCCATAATAAACTCATCAAAGCGCAGATTCGTCAGTTGAAACTCCTCTAAATCAAAGAGTATGACTGCAGGATTCTCAGCACGACCTAACTCAAAACACCAAAAAAAGTCTCCTAGATAGTCTAAGAACACACACAGAGTTGGCGGAGGACTAATGTCATACTCTTCGCAAACTTCTGCAAGCTCTTTGTTGCGCTCGACTCGACTATCAACCTGCCAATTGTGTTCATAAAACAAGGAGCCACAATCCAATCCACAAATGCGTATAA
>JBCCEO010000865.1:0-3312 GCA_039030255.1 Planctomycetota bacterium
CAACTAGATCTTCCGGTCGAGCTTAGTGAGCGCCGGGCGGCTCTAGAATTCCTGTCAAAGCAAGAACTGAACATCGGTACGTTTCGGTCCACCCAAGTTCAAGCTTATCTTCGAAGAATTTCACAAAGTCTAAATGCAAGGTTCAGTCCATACTCGTTGTCGCGAACCTTTCTAAAGGGAAGTCGACAAGTTATCGGCATAGTAACGCACATGGACTTGTTTCTTGATTATTGCGGCCGCGCCGATGAGTATCCAGAATTCGGGTCCCATTTGTTTGCAGATTTTGAACACGGTACGATTGGCCCGCTCAAGCTCAGCCAATCAGTGGCAAGTTATACGTTTGGTCCCGAAAACGTAGATTTAGCTGAAAAGTTGTGCCTTGGCCCCTTTGCTTACTATCGCATAAACGGAGATGGGACAACGTCTCCCAATAGCTTTGAGACGCTGCGAGATGACAATCGCAACAAGATGTCTGCTGCATTTAAGCGGCTCAACGGCCTCGTAAATCTCACGATTTCGAACAGCGTTAATCCGATGATCACTGAGGCATTCCCGATTACGTCAGATCGGATGGTTTGTTCGTTCTACACTTCACCGTTTCTCTTGTTTGCTTTGGTGGCCATCTGGCTCGTAATTGGACGACCTCATCTGAATGCCGCGGCCGGATACGTACTGTTGATACCAGTCGTTTCCTTTATTTTTTTTGGTCTAGTACTGTCAGTTGCAAAGTGGTTTCCAGTTTCCGTCTGGCATAGCAGAAAGATTGTCGTTCGGAAGCCCAGGTGGCTTCTGCAACGAACTGACGCTCCGAAAGTTAAAGTAGTCCTACATGGAGACGAAGAGCTGGATAGGCACAAAATCATCTCCGAACCCGGTGAAGAGTTTGCAGCGATCTTCGATGCTCGGGACACATTGTTGTTTTGGGACGGGACCGAGGTTAGACAGCCTTTCAAGGGTGTTGAATTGAGTGCAGCATTTGGCGCCGACGGAGGCGATGCTGCTGTTTCTAACGGGCCTCTTTCAAGATTCTCCATTCTTGAAGGACCATTCCGAAAACTATTTGACTGTACGTGGGCCCGGGTTGAGTACGATCAAGCCACTAAACGGCGGAACGTCGGGTGGTATTTGATGACCGATTATACGCGATTCGAAAGTTTGCTTGGTAAGCATGCACCGAAAGTGCGGAAGTCCACTTATGTGGCGTTCTGTGAGCTTGCGTGCATCGCTTCTTTCTGCGTTTGCGTCTGCCTTAGTGCCTACGTGTTTTGGCGTTCATTGAACGTAATACCTCCTAATCCGCCAAAATCTCGAACGCAAACAGTTGTAGAGGACAAAGCCGAAGACGAGATCAACGCAAACGATCAGGAAGTAGAGACATCAACGACTGACAAACCGTCCGATGAGCAGTGATAGAATTAATATTGTATTGATTTCGCCATTCGAAACGGATTGTGTTTTGATGTTGGGGCACTTTTTTGAACGCATTAGTAACGAGCCCACGTTTGCTGCTACGTATGGGCTGCAAATGGTGCCGAATGTGGCTTCGTCATTTCTGGTTGCTTTGGACTCACTTTCAAAGAATTTGGAGCCAACGCAGTTCTGCGGTGAGACCTTTGAGCTTTTGTACAACCGCAGGCAGCACCTAGCGTTTCACATAGGAAAGGCTCCAGAAGAAGCGGCGCGTCCTCTTTACATTCGGGTGGTTCAAAAGACTGCGAGAGATGCGACCCCTGATATTTTTGAATCATTAATTAAGCGAATTCAGTGGGACTATGGCGTTAGCTTCCCGATGGCAGTCGACGCTGCCTGTTTCGTTGTTTTTGGACGTAGGGGAACTGACTTAATCACGGCATGTGGAGCTGAAGAGTGGCGATTTGGGGAAGAGAGGCAGAGTGGCGGCGACAATACAAAACTCATTGCACTGGTCCGCGAAGTTTGCGCAAAGTGGAAAACGGAGTACGACGAGCACCTTGAACTCCTCGACCAAAAGCGAAGCGATATGACCGTTTTTTCACGCGGGCAAACTGGAGTTCGGCCAATGGACAAGATCGAACGAGTCCTTGAAACAAATCCGCGCTCGTCGTCTCCGATTGTGGTTTCGCGAGTTTTTCTGAAGAAGAATGGTAGAAAGATTTCCACGCATTTTAAGTATGACGGTGGAGAATTCTCTCGGCTACTGGCGGAGTTGACAGCAATCGCAAAGAAGAGGTTCAAGCCGATATATGGCGACGTATCACTTCTCGATCGCTTGCGTTCACATCTGTACGTAGTTTGTAGATTAACCCCCATATTGCTTTTGGTTTACGCTATTCCTGACAGTTTGATAGGGCCGGTGAGTGACTGGCTGACTCACGGAATTCCCGAGCTGAGCGCAAGTCTTGGAAGCACTTCAATGGTTGCCAATTGCGTTAGCAGAATAACCATTGGTTTAGCAGCCTTGCATCTCGTTGCACCATTTGTCGCCGTGCCGTTTTCTATTTGGCGACCGTTCCGACTTCCTTTCACATGGCACTGGACGTCACGGCTTTGCCCTATATCCGGCGCACCAATTTTTCTTGTGCGCCGTGAAGAATTGAAGCGGAAGGCGGAAGCAGTGAGAAGTCTACTTGATCGTATCGGGGGAGCATGCCTCGTACAGTATGAAGACCGTCGGCGTAAGCCTGGAACTCTTGTGAACGCGCGGCCAGTTGTTTCAAGAATGCCACCGACAGCGTTGGGACGAGCTTCATGGAGTCGTGAGCTAGCTGGCGTCATTTGCTTGCTGATTCAATGCGTCGTTCACGCCGCGGTATTCGCTACGATCTACGCGAGGCTCGTGCAATATGTTGATTAGTGATATTTATGACACTTTGGCTGCTATGGCTGCGGAAGAGGAAATGATTTGGGGCCTTAAGCGCGACCCAAGTGATCCGCGCAACGACTGGAGAAGGCCGACCTCTCTGCGCGGTCGCTACACCGACGAGTTGGACGAGGTGTTGAAAGGCAAACGCCCCGAGTTATTTTTAGTGACCGAAGACGAATTCTTCCTTTTCGTTCATAAGCCGCATCCTGGTGGATACGACTATTGCGGCTTTGTAGTTGCGTCGACACCGCAGGAAGACTTAGTTTACCGCGCGTCCTTGGAGAGGCTTAAAATGAACCACGACACTTCAACAAAGCGTGAAATTGCCGATCTGAAACAGCGACTGACGTCGGTAGAAAAAAACAGTACGCCAGAGTCTGGCGTACCAAGGGTTGGTACGATTGTTGGGATGCTGCTCCTTCTGACCTGCGCAGCGGTGGGTTGGCTGTTTCCTAGGTCGCCTAACTTGG
>JBCCEO010000866.1:0-3307 GCA_039030255.1 Planctomycetota bacterium
CCGTTTTGGTAGAAAAACGGCAGAAGACCGAAGCTAAACGGTATTTGGGCCAACGACGCAGCTATGGGAGCCGCTTTTGCTCTACCGGCCCGCCATAATGCCTTGCTCAAGTGGTCTAACTTCGATGCAACGTTTTTCTGGGCCTCCGACCAAATCAATTCAGACGCGTTCCCGGGCGATAACAATGCAGCCGAATTTTTTGGGACGGCTTGGTTTATCGAAGCTTATGACGGCTACTGGGAAGTTGACTACGCCTTCGTTCACGACGATGTAGGAGAGCATCGAAGTTACCATAATTTCTCGGTGGCATTTACCAAGCGATATTTTCACCGTATATCAAATTCAGTCCGCTTTATTACGAATTTCGATCAGGCCTTGCCTCGCGATCAACGGACTGCCCAGGGGCATTTATTACTGATTGAAAACGCGTTGATGACCAAAACGCCGAATACCTTTGTTCCATATTTCAATTTTTGGTATGGGCAAGGTAGGACTCAAAGTCTTGCTCGAGCTCCAGGGACAGGAATTTTGAACAACACCGGCATCAACTTTGAATCTGATGGCCTCACCGGATACCCCACCCTGGATGCAACCGGTGTGAACTCGGTCGGCGGCGCGGTCGGCGTCAACTTGCTAGGTCACAATTTTAACCAGCAGTTGATTGTTGAATTCGCAGGCCTAAAGCCTACAGGCAGCCCGCAATTTAGAAATGCGGTGGGCGATCAATACGCCGTTGGAATGAGATACCAACGTCCGCTTTCGAACGCTTGGATTTTTCGGACTGACCACATGTTCGGCTTCCTCAGAGGGGCAAATGACCTCAGAGGAAACCGAGTCGAACTGCGATTCAAGTTCTAATCTGGGGATCAGAAGTTGACGACTTCTCCACCATCCCGCGTGAACATTGCTTTCAAGACTTCAAAATCCATGTATTCGGACAGGAACTGAACGGAGCCATCTGCGAACGCAGCGTTGGTTCCACCTTCCAACATTCCGAACAGCATATCGAAATCTTCTTCTCCTGGATCGAAATCTGCAGGCTTAGTCCATTCGACCGAAAGTGCATCGGAGGCCTCAATTACCATCACTGTGTTGGAAGTGCCATCAATGATGTCTCGGAATCGACAACCTGCAGGCGTACCTGCTGGTGCGTCCGGGTCTACCATTACGACTCCTTTTTCACCCGTGATGCCCAAGTAGTTGGTCATTGTTGGCTCTGCGAAACTCTCAGGCGATCGATACACCTCAGGCATAAACTCGAGCAACGCAAGGTTGTGCTCGCTATCCCATGGCTCGTCTAGCTTGAACTGCTCGTATAGTGCTTGCTGTTCGATGAAGGGCAAGATGTGTACTCGCCAGCTCAACAATGGCTCTCCTTCTTTATTGGTCGAATAGGCCGCGGGGAAACGTCGATACGCTGATTCGTAGTTATGAAATGCCAATGCAATTTGCTTCAAATTGTTGGACGATTGCATGCGTCTTGCTGCAACGCGTGCAGATTGCACCGCAGGCAACAAGAGCCCGATACCAACGGGTGCTACAACAGCCATGTTGACTGAAGGAACCGTTTGATAGTTCGTGGCTTGCCAGCCATTCTCGTCGGCCTTCAAAACAGATTCCGTCGGAATCACGTGGCGATACATGCTACGCAGAGATGGCAAGCTGACTTCATTGGCTGCCTGAGCCAAGATTTCTGCATCTGGCCCCATCCCAAATTCCTGCGCGAACGATCCTCCCATACTTCCGAGGACGGCCGCATAGGTGTAGAGGAGTTCGTATTGCCTGCGCGAGTCAATGTATGAATAGGCAACTACGTTTTCCTGCTTCGCCATATCGCTCAGTTCCAACTTCTTGTCGAGTTCGGATGGCTCCAGGTAAGGGCGAAGGATTTGAGGATAGAGCGAAACAAAAAGGTGACCCTCGTGCAATGCCCAGGATGGTTGAAATGGCATTGGCAAGCCGTACACTTGTCCCGTGTAAACAGTGGCTTCCCCAAATTCACGCTTGACGATTTTAGGTGCAGATGGATCAGCGATCTGCCCAAAGGTATCGATCATTTCGCCGATAAGTTGCTCGACAGCCTCTTCATCGTCGACGTCTACTGTCAAGACGACACCTGAACCGAGGCCGTCTCCAGCTCCATTGAAAATCGTCCACGTGGCTCCCAACGGCTCCAAGAGATCAGAGCGTACATTGATGCCAGTCTCGTCCTCAATTTGCTCCAGAGTGTAATTGAGCTCATCAAGTTCATTTGGAGCAACTTCTCCCATCAGAGCGGTCATTTGGTCCATCGCATCAGCTAGATCGAGCGACAAGCTCGTGGCAAAAAGCGTATCATCTGGAAGATACGACAGCGACTTGAGGTTCAGTGGTTGGGAACCGATCATGGCCAGGATGCCTGATGGCTCACCGTTCCAATTCAGACGCGTATGATCTACGATTCCTTCGTTTTCGTACCCGGCACTGGAGACTAGATTCTTCAGATTACCGAGGCCGAGCGAATCCGCCATCGCTTGGACTTGTTGGCCATCTTCCCCGGCGAATCCTAGAGCGATTTTATAGGTAGATTCGATGTCGAGGTAACCGACAGAAGTGCGACGCTTGAGCGGAAGTTGTGCTTTCACATCTGCGAGCCAAGCTGGATCTGCTGCTGCGCCTTCGCCCTTAGCAATCTTGACTAGCCGCTCGGTTGTATCCTTGCCAAGCCCAATGACGAGCTTCCCGTTTGCGGCGGCAAAGAACACCGTCAGTGGCATTGGAGCATCGGGAACAGCTAACGCATAAGCCTGTTCACCATCCAGTTTGCCCGACTTGAGTGCGATGCCTTCCGATTGAATCAAGGTGGCGAAGGCGCCCATGAGTTGAGAGGCATTGTCACCAGTATCAAACACGACTCCGGCAGAAAGCAAAGGACCTTGCGGCCCCATTTCGAAAGAGTCAATGAATAATGCTCCGGGCTTGGCAAAGAGCATTGTCAGCACCTCGGGAGCAACTAACTGGGCAGCTTTTTGCTTCATCGCGGGTTCATTTCGCATGGCCATGCCTGCCAAGTTAGAAGCTTGACGCGCGATAGCACCAAAAAACTCCTGCATCTCGGGTTCGGCCATCAGGAGTTCCGCATGATTGTTCGGATCCTCGACTTTGCCATTACTGCCGGACCAGCTGGCGAACATTAGGCATTCATCCGGCGCGACGCGATCCGTGAAAGATCGCTCCTGGGCAACAGTGCCAAGACTAGTCCCCGCGACTACGAGGCAGGAAAGTAAGCCGAAGTACCAGCCGCGTTTGGCTAACGCGAGTGGTAGAC
>JBCCEO010000867.1:0-3302 GCA_039030255.1 Planctomycetota bacterium
CCACCGCTGCGCAAGAACTCGACATGGACCGGCACCTCGTCACCGAACAGCTCACCCGCATCAAAACGAGCGTGGAAACAAGCGACTGTTTTCAGAACGTTGTCAGCAATGCCATCAACCACCAGAATGTGGACAGCACGACGTGCTCGGCGCAAGTCTTGCTGAGAACTGTATCGATTGCCACATGGGAATGGGCTACGACGATAGTATTCAGCTCGAAACGGGCTCAGACATTCACATGCCCTTGCTACGCGACCACTTCATTCGAGTGTTGCCCGCAGCAACCGATCAATTCTTCAAGCAACGCGAACAATCCGAGTAAGACACGGCGTTAGTTGAACACGTCTTTCGTTTCTGCGCCGGAAGTTCTTGGCGTTGGCTCAGTCATCGCCAACAGGATTGATACACCGCTACCGGCGGCTATTCCGAGGCAGGTGTAAGCCGTAATACGAATATCCAAATCGATTGGATAGACGAAATTGGGGTGTCCTAAAAACAAAAATGCGGACAGCAAGACATAAACAGAAACTGCAAGACCTCCGCCGATAACACCAGTGAGAATCGCGGTTGGAATGCTTTTTGATACACCCGAAAAAACTGCCATGAGGCTGGGCAAGGACCCGAAAACAAAGCCGAGAGGTAACCAGACAAGAAATGTCTTTATCAGGCCGTCCATATCGCTTTGGGCCAAAGATGACTGAATGAAGTAGCTTCCAGCGCCAGCAGCGGCGCCTAACAGCGCGCCTAGAAATACGCCACAACCCAAGACCAACGCAACAGACCCTCGACTAACACTGACAATTAGCCCACCCAACACTAGCATCACGATGGGCGTAATGATGGCGAAACCGATAGCCGTGTTTCCCGTCTGCGCCGCCTTGACGGCTGCAATGTACTCTGGCGGATCTCCTAACTGCCCGTGCGGCGGCGGATAGAAGATATGTTCGCCATCGGGGTTATTATCAGCAACCTTGCCAATGAGAATCATGCCTGCCAAACAGACCAAGATACCAAGAGGGATGGACAATAATTGAATTGCAAGAGGAGACCCGCTAGACTCGCCTCCGCCATTAGATTGCCCCCCAGCATCATCGGGAGAGTAAGCAGTTTGATTCATCGAAAACGCCTTCTGGGGTGTTGGAAGTTGATTTGATTGAATGGAAGAGGTGAGAGAGAAAGCAATAATCCGCACGATCTCTATAAGTCGTTCGGCTTTATTGAACTGGCCCAGGATAACTGGCCGGCAAGAATCAATCAATTGGCGTGGACTGCCATTGCTTCCCTACGATTCCGCTGTTTTCCCACGTTTCTAAACGGGGTTTTCTAAGGATTGGGCTCTGGAGCGGCGCTCGCACCACGTCGAACCACGCTCCGATAGACCTGCAAGGACGACCGTTTCGCTTTCGCTGCCAAGACGCCTTCTGGAGAAACGTTCGTGTTCACGATGTGGATGTTACGAATCGATTTAAGCTCGCAGAGCGTTTGAAGGCCTTCGTCGTCAATGTTTGAATTGTCCACATTGAGAAGCTGCAACTTGGGGAGGCCAAGACCTGCGATGGTCTCCATTGCCGAATTGGTAAAACTGCTGCGAGGCATTACCAGCCACTGAAGATCTTGAAGTGGACGAAGTAAGTCAACGTCTTCGTCTCGCATTTCGATGGGTGACAAGTTAAGCGAAAGAAGCGCTCCGCTTTCCGATTTCTTGGTCTCGAAAACGACCTCGAGCGCTTCTACAAGACTCTTTTGTTGCGTCTGTTCGAGAAGCTTCAATACGCCTGGCAAGGTACACTTCGTGTCCGCCAGACGCAGCTTAGTCAGACCATTGCAATCCGAGAGCATCCCCAGCCCAATATCGCTGACCAGCGTCGAGCTCATCGTGATCTCCTTTAGAGATCTCCAAGACTGAGCCGCCGCGAGACCCTGGTCCCCGATCAAAGTCGAATCGACGTGAAGCACTTCTAAGCTTTTAACTTGGGAAATCTTTGCCAACTCTTGGTCACCAATTCCAGTGCCACGAAGCGAGAGCACGCGTAGATTGGGGAGTCCACCGATTCCTTCCATGGCGCCGGCTACGGGCAACCGATCAGCGTAGAGTTCTTGCAAGGAAGTCAATTCACCCAAGTTCTTGAGTCCACTCGCCGTATAGTACGGACTCCCAAGGCTGAGCGATTCAATGCTATCTGAGTCTGCAAGAGCTTGGAGACCAATGTCAGTCGTAGGCGTAGACTCAATGGCCAAGTAATTAAGTGACTTCGATTTGGCTAAAGACTGAAGAGACTTATCCGTGATTTTGGTCTGTCCTAGCCATAGTCTTTCGGGCTCAGATTGCGACGCAATCTCGATCACCGTTTTGTCTGAAATGGCTGTTCCGCTCAGAGCCCACCAGCGAATCGTACCCAACTTTAGAAGAGGAAGTACTTCTTGGTCTGTAATCTCGGTACGTGCAGTTGCTTGCCCACCATCCTCGGGCACGCCATCAAATTGGGCAAAAGTGACATAATGCAAGTCATGAAACCACTCCACGCCGGTTATTCCGCTCAGCCAATGACGCTTCAGGTCTGGATCCTCCCGATCGGCTATTCGTTCCTTGTCTGTGCCGGGATCGATGATCTGGAAGTCATAGTAGGTGAAACCATCTAGTTCCTCGACTTTGGCAATTACTTGACGTTGCAATTGAACGCTTGGCGACCTACTGGCGTACCAACCGATACCCCGTGCGGCCAAAAAGATAGCCACGCCTGCCAGGGCGTAGGCTAAAATCGCACGAATCTTTTGCACTTCTTTTTTTCCTTGAAGAATTCAAGCCAGGAACCCTCGGTTGCCTCGCAATTTGGTCTTTTCCGTTTCAGTCTTCGCTCCGAAAGGAAAATGAAGGCATGTGTCGTGGATCGCCCTAGGTGGACTAGGCATATTGACCGATATGGACCACAGTAATTTATAAACCATATCCCCGCTTGTGGCAGAATCTGATGCCGCAATTATCCACCTTGGTTTTAGCCCTTCAACAAAGTCTTTGTCATGTCACGGAAATGGTTGATTGCTACCATACTCCTTTTGGTCGCCGTCGGATCGATCGCTTATGGGATCTGGGGTCAGAAACAAGGCGACGCCGTGGCGGAAAAGGGAGAACCTTTAGATCTTTTCAATCAGCAGCCAATCGGACTGGACTTCACGGAGCCTCCACAAATCTCCTTTGTAGAGCTGGTTGATCTTAATGAAGACTCCCTTTCAGATGTATTGGTCTGTGATTGCACCAGCAATACCTTGAGCTGGATCCAGCAGAACGAAAAAGGAGAATTCGA
>JBCCEO010000868.1:0-3300 GCA_039030255.1 Planctomycetota bacterium
AGTGGAGTTAACAGCATGCAGCCATGAGTTTGAAATGGTCACGTTAGCCTCGGAAGAAAGGCAAAAACCATTGCCTTCGACTTTCAGGGTGCACCCTGAAATATACAGATCACCATCAGCAATAACCCCTATAATGGAGCAGGCCTGATCTTCATCGGCTATTGTCATCCGCAGTTCCAATCCATCCATTTTGACGTTGGAGCTTACATGAATCATGCATTGTTGATCAGGTTCCTCAGTAGGTGAGAAATTGAGAATGGGTTCATACCCATCGGCGGCCTTGATCGTAATCTGTCCACGCGATTTTCCGTTTGGATCCATTATTGCAAACGGTTCGCACTCGATCACTCCGCTAGTTTGAATCTCGATAACAGACCCAGCATCGACCGCATCTATAGCCTCGTTGAGACTGCTGTAAGCCGTAGATCCTCCGCTCTTCTTCGTGAGGCGAATGGAATATTCATTGAGACCTGTTCCCTCTGCTTCGTGATCATCTAATTCACTTTTAACTGCATCCATTCCCTCTGCTACCACGCCGTCCGGTTTGATTGCGTCTTGCAATCCTTCCTTCTGATCATCGTCGCTTGCAGTTTCCCTATCGTAAGCCAGGTTCCGCTCTTGTGCGTCGCTAACGACGTCTGGATTGTCGGCAGCTGAGATGATGTCCGTGTCAGGGGCGGGTGCTAATTGCACTATCTGTGAGATCAATAGAACAATGATTGAGGTCGCTACTGCAATACTGCCAGCGAACATCCAGGATCGCGTCGCGGTTGACTTTCGCTTTCGAACTAGCTGATCAAGGTCACGTTTTGCACTGCCTGCAAATTCCTGCGTGACGATCCCGTCTGTACCTGCGGGCATGGTATTGACGACCGGCGGCGAAACAACAGTGTTTTGCATCTGTTCAGATTTCGAAATGCTTCCAGAATCCCCTGAACGAAGCACTCGCTTAATCTCGTTGGCAGACTGGAAACGTTGATCAGGCTCTTTGCTGAGACACCGCAATATTACATCAGAAAGCCAAGGCGGAACGTTACTCTCTTTGGAATCCAAGGGCTGTGGCATCTCGGTCGACAAGCGCCGCAACGTTTCAAGGATGGTTTCCGAGTGAAAGGGAGACTCACCGCTGCAAAGGGCATAGAGTACAGCTCCTAGGCTAAATAAATCTGCTCTCTGATCCGCTGAATCCGGATCCCCCACCATTTCGGGTGCCACATAGTCAGGTGTACCTAGGAGCATCCCGCTACGAGTGAGCCGAGAATTCCCAGATGCTTGGGCAAGTCCAAAATCGCCAATCTGAACTTTGTTGCTTTTAGCATTCACAAGGATATTTCCGGGCTTAATATCTCGATGAATGACGCCTTTTTCGTGTGCCGCCTGCAAAGCTGCTGCAACTTGGAGTCCAATTCTTACAATGTTCTTTAAACTAATATCTCCACCGCAGTCTAATTGCTGCTGAAGTGAAATACCTTCCACGAATTCCATCACTATATACGGAACCGGTGGACGTTCGGAAACCGCGTGTATCGCGATGACATTCGTGTGCACAACAGATGCTGCAGATCTCGCTTCACGCAAAAATCTCGCGCGAGCCGTCTTATCGTTTGAAAGATGTGGCAGAAGCATCTTGATCGCAACAAAGCGATTAAGCGATTTCTCCCAAGCCTTGTAAACAACCCCCATGCCACCTTGTCCGATTCTCTCCAACAGCTCGAAGCCATCGTCGATTAAGGTGTCTCGATCCACATGGTATTGGCTGGGTCTGCTGGATTCCACAAGTCTGTTTCCCTCTCCATTTTTGTGTTGGCCCAGTGCTCGTACTTGCGTCATTATCCCATCCAGTCCCGCGAGATCGGGGGACTCCTTCATCAGAACGGGTAGGCGTTTGCGCCAGTCTGCATCTGGCTCCAATCGAATCAGTTTTATCTGGCAAGACTTACACGCATCAATTTGGCTTTCAATTTTTCGTGATGCCTCTTCAGAGAGCTTTCCTGCAATTAAATCCCGAAGTGTCTCTTCGGTCGGACAGTCTCTACCTAGGCAACCTCTATTGCGTGTCATCGATTTTCCGGATCTCTTCACCCAATTTCTTTAACGCCCGACTCTTTGCAACATAAACTGCTCCGGTTGACATGCCGAGTTCTGCCGCCACTTCAGCAACCGGCCGTTCTTCGATCGCCGTCATCCAGAATGCATTCCAAGTGTGTTCCTCAAAACTGTGTTTAATTTGTTCGATTCCCCAACGTACCAGATGCTGTTGATACTCATCATCCCAATAGCGTTGCAGATCGTCATGCTTATCAGGCGCATTTTCAAAGAGTAGCGTCTCTGAAGTGTCTCCTGGGCTACGAGGTTGGCGACTCTGTTTTTCGCGCATTCGCCAGAGTCTACGCTTCGCGATACGAAGGAGCCAATTGCGGAATTTGCCGATCTTCGGATCGTATTCAAACTTCCCAATCGACTTGAAAACCTCTCCCATAACATCTTGCACCATATCTGCAGCTTCCGCCTCAGTGCAATGATATCTGCGCCCGAAGCGGAAAAGCAGAGGACTGTATATCTCAACGAATTGTGACCATGCCTCTGTATCTGTTTCATTGTGTAAACGAAGTAAGAGACTTTCTCGGGTCGAAGTCGTACCTGACATGTTTGCTCTAACTCTGAGAAGTAGTCCTCAGTCCATAAATGTGAATTCGAGTGATCGTGACCGGCAAATTCGTAATGCGTGAAACATCGCCCTTAAATCAATTTCAGTGCCAAGCAGTAAACACTCCGAGCTTGTCCCATTTTTCGAAAAGCGTGAAAGGATTCTGCGCGCTGGCCGCAAGGAACTTATGGGGAGTTGCTTTTCGAAAAATGTCTCGACCGAGCTTTTTCCAGTCTTTTCTAAGAGTTAGGTATCCAAATGAGTCGCTCATTCTTCAAACAATACGCTTCCACCAAGCAAAGTTTTCGATCTGCCATCACAAGACGGTACTTAGTACTAGAGCAGTTGGAGGCGAAAATGCTGCTGGCAGCAGACATGGATGGCGCGTCAATGCCGGACGGTGCAATGGATCATGCGGCCATGGTAGGTAGTTCCTTGATGAACCACAATTCGCACGGTGGAACGGCTGGGATGTCTGGCGACGCCTCAATGCAACACCAGGGGCATACGGCTGCGATGAATCTGGTTCCGCTATCGAGCGTTACAAATGAGGTTGTTCAAACTGGCAACTGGGCTGATCCAGCTACGTGGTCCAATAATGAAGTACCGACATCTGGGGCTAGAATCTTGGTGCCCCAGGGATTATCTGTCAC
>JBCCEO010000869.1:0-3299 GCA_039030255.1 Planctomycetota bacterium
ACGTTCGAACCTACGAAGGTTGGTTGTATGTCACTGTGGTGATGGATCTGTTCTCCCGTCAGATCATTGGTTGGAGCATGAAGCGCAATCCCCGATCCGACCTGGTGCTCGATGCCTTGTTGATGATAATTCAGTCATCGCGTTTCCCCGGATAGGATCTTATTCCCATTGGGCCGCACAAGCTTTCTTCCGTGTGTCTGTTTCACTGCTCCCAGCATTCGTCAGTTCCAGCTTTGCGTTTAGGGCCTTGGACTCCGGAATCGTGTGGATGACGGTAAGCGGATTGACGTGCGCTGGAAGTGTGATAGCGGCCTTTACGACACTCTATTACTGCCGCACATTGACCAAGTTATGAGAGTATCCCACGATCGTCCAATGGAGCAGGGCGCACTTTCCTGAGGAGAATTCCTCCCTTACTAACCCCGTTCGAAAGCCGTAGCGGTGGATCACGAAGCGAAGATGGACAATTTAGACAAACACTGCTTCCAAGACCGTGCCAGCTGCCTTCTTACTAATTTGCACGACCGTGACGACGCATGTATTCGAAAAGCAAAGTCGCGCGCATTCATTTTGAGTTAGGAAGAAACGGTTAGCAGTAGTAGAATCGGGCCGCTGTAGCAATGACCAATTTTGATGGACGCGCTTAAAAGACGCCCCCCGACATCCTACGTTCAAGAATCATTAAAATCTTTAGTGGCAGGTCACGAAACACTGGTTGATGCTGGCGAGGCGATCGAGCGAGTCAAGACTGCGTTTTCTATGCAGATTGCAGAACATAGGTTCTCGCAGCCGTCGGAACCCAATCCTAGTCAACTTGTCTGTCGAGTATTTTCGTCAGAAAAGATTATTCGTTTCCTGGCCAAGCCTGGCTTTTTCTTATGTCCTCCCGCTGATTACGGAGACAGATACGAAGGTTTGTTTCCTGCGGAGCTGATCTTGGAATTCAAAACTGGGGCGGAAAGTTGGGTGCGCGAGAATTTTGCTGATGAAAGGGAGCGAGAGACTGCTTTATTTGCGTGTCGACAGATTTCGAAAGCAGAGTACACGTACCCTCCTGGAACATGCTCTTGCTGGACCTTATTTGATATGCGTGAGGGATTTTCTGAACCGTTGTGGCAGGTTCACGCTGGAGGGCGGAATGGAGTCGCAATCGTCTGCGAGTACCAGCATTTGAAAAGACACTTCGAGAAGGAAACTCACGATGAAAACCTTGTTTCAGGACTTATCGATTACTCCATGGCAGGATCCAATGTGCACCCAGCATTTAGAAAGCGGCGGGCTTTTTCGCATGAACGGGAAGTCAGGTTTTTTTCACCGCTAAATGAGCAGGCTTGGTCTACTGAGTTCATTCATCATGTTCCTAAACTCCGGCTAGAATTTTTCGAAGATGTAGATCCCCTGTTTGAGATTAGCGTCCTACGCTTAGCGGAACGCCTCGATATCGGAATCGAGATTGGCTGATTGTGGTCTTGCCTCAGTTGCGTCCGAAGTGCCTCGCCGAATCGGTGTTGTGTTTGATTAGAAGATACACCAACTATGATCGCCAAAACGTCTCTGCGAATTTTCGTTCTTCTGCTCCCATGACTTCCGTATAAATTGCAGTGGTTCTGAGAGAGGAGTGTCCTAGCCATTTTGAAACCAGTGTGATCAGGACTCCTGACATAAGAGCGGCAACTGCGAACCCGTGTCGTAGTCCCTTCGGACAAGCTTTTGGTCCTACGATGTCGGCCCGATCCATAACGGTTTTCACCTTCGCCCAGCCTGAAGCGAATGCAAATAAAACTAATGCCGATGCCTTTAAGACCATGATGGAAACTGTTGACAACTCTGATATGTCGCCACAGAAAAAGGAGGCCGCGAGAGATGCAATTTTTGATCTCTATTTAGGACCTGATGTTAGAGCAGAAGCGGAAAGGATCGAATCCGAACTTAGAGCTTTGGCGGAGGACGGAGTCAGATTAATCGAAGATGAGATCGATTGGGAGAGTGAATCCTAGAGTTCCTCAGCCTGTAAGTGTCGTAGCGGTCCGTCGCTAACGCGTCGCAATTCCGATGAGTCAGCTCAACCGCTGAAGCGGACATTGCAAATGTCATACACCAAGCGTGAGCATGATCACCAACTGGAAACAGATGTACATAGCGATGGCGTTACCCAAATCATTGATGTCCAGAAATCAGTGCTTTCTTCAAATGCGTACTATCGGCCAGGAACGGTCGGTCACGAACCCTGGTTCCGTCATGAATTGGCTTCGATAATGCTGCGGCTATTTATAATCAACCAGTCTTTTTGCTCCTCGGTATCTGGCACCTCAACGCCGCGATGTTTCGATATGTGGCCAATAGCCTCATCAGGTTCAAAGCCCGCATGAAGTAGTACTCCACCCGCTACCAATCCAGTCCTACCAATTCCGGCTCGGCAGTGAACGACGGTGCTTCGACCACCAGCTATCTCGTGATAAAGACTCTTTGTAAAGGAGGCGAAGTCGGCTACAGATTGTGGAAGCCCACGATCTTCAATGGGATGAGAGACAAAACGCATTCCGTGTCGTTCGCATAGCTGTTGCTCTTCAGCCAGTCCAACCTCTCTCGCTTCCCATTGTTCAAGTAGCGAAATGACCTGCGAAATTCCGGTAGCGGCAATTCCCGAGAACTCTTCATCGATCCATTCGCCTGATGCAGGCTTTGCCATTGCGGCGAGAAAGCCACTTCCGATCAATTCTATTTGGTAGATGGTAGGTCTCATAATGAATCAAAAAGCCTCAGAGTTAGACGCACGCAATATCGAGTATTGCCGGAAATCGGTGGCTGCGCGAGGGGCAGTTCAGGGTCGAGGTTGCCCATTCCACCGTAAAGTCTGAACGGCGGCTTTACAGATATTCTAGAATTTACCTTAACTTTTTCCATAAAGCCGACGTTTACAGACGCGCGTTAAATGCCTGAGTTCGGCCGGCCCCAAGAAGACAAATCTATACGGTTTTGCTTTCGTGCATTTTCTCGAATTTAAGTACGTATCGAACTTCGAAGCCATTGAGGCTGAACGTCCTTAGTTCCATCCAAGCTCCGAGACCCAAGGTCTGTTCAACGAGTATTCGTTGAACAGACCACGCTTGCACTGAGAAATCAATGAGCCCCTGCGTTATCCATATCTACTACTCAGAAGGCTCATACAATGACCGTTCCGAATCTCAATCGTCCAACTCAAAGGAATCAGGTGGCGCGTCGGATTTCCTATAAGCCATTGATAAGTAACGTTTAAACCAATCCTCCGATTTTCCTCCGAAGAATTCGCATCCTCATCA
>JBCCEO010000870.1:0-3297 GCA_039030255.1 Planctomycetota bacterium
GTGGAAGATCTGCGGTCGCCGCGTAAGCTAAGAGGGTTGCTAGTCGATGCGTTTGCTGCCGGAAAAGCGCAGGCGGAGTATTGGCATCTCGAAGAATGGTTAAATGATGATCCACCAATGGATGCTGGACTTCGACGACAGCTTGCACAAATCTTCCTCCATACAAAAACTTCACTTGCCCGAACTAATTCTGCAAGGCTCACTACAGCGACCTTCGCACAAGGCACCTAAGAATTCGAGTCCCCATTTTAAAGCATGGCAACAAATCTGTGGAGCCATCAACAATGCAAATGTGAGCCAGCATAGTTGAAACGCCCCGCTCGTAGTAAAACTCGTCCGCCCTCGCTCGTGTGCCTGGAGCTTCGGACAGTATCTGGCTTACCGCAAAGAACCTTGCCTGGGGCGGAATCTGCGGTCCATATTCTCGATTGGATTGCAAGATGAATTGCAGCCAAAACAAATTGCCAGGGCCGTTTCCAGGCATGACGTCAAGGTGCATGATTGTGCTAAAGTAAAAGGGCAAAGCGACCCCTCTTTCAACAAACCGCGCCCAAATAGATCCATCGCGGATCGCTTCACAGCAGAGAAAAATCCTTGACGAAAAGAGGATGCCTTTGCGAATCCCGATTAATCGCGGCAATTACAACACCGATTTACTCAAGGGTTGATAATTCGGGGCTTCGAATCTGGGAATCTATATTGTAAACTGCTCTGGCAATTGCAATTCTTCTGCTCAGCTCGCCCGAGGATTCGTTATGTCGGCTGTTAATTCTGCACTAAATCCATCGCAACGCGTATTGATGGGGCCTGGCCCAAGCGATGTATCCGCACGAGTACTTGGGGCATTAGCGAAGCCAACAGTCGGGCATCTGGATCCAGAATATTTATCCATCATGGATGATACACGCCGGCTCATGCGAGAGGTTTTTCAGACCAAGAATGAAATGACCTTGGCAATTTCTGGTACCGGCTCCGCCGGCATGGAAGCTTGTGTATGCAACCTCGTTGAAAATGGCGACGAGATGATAGCCTGTATTAATGGCGTTTTCGGAGGGCGAATGCAAGATGTCGCGCAACGTTATGGTGCGAAGGTTCATACCGTGCAAGCTGATTGGGGTCGCGCCATTTCTCCAGATCAAGTTGAAGCGAGTTTAAAGGCGAATCCAAAAACGAGAATCGTCGGCATCGTGCACGCGGAAACCAGTACTGGCGAGCATCAGCCCTTGGAGGAGATCGCTTCCATCGTTCACGACCATGGGGCTTTACTATTGGTCGACGCGGTAACGAGCCTCGGCGGAGTCAATATACCGATTGACGAGCTTGGAATTGACGCTTGCTACAGTGGTACACAGAAGTGCCTGAGTTGCCCTCCCGGACTTGCACCCGTGACATTCTCTGAGCGTGCCTTGGAACGGATCGATTCCAGGCAATCGAAAGTTACAAGCTGGTACCTAGACGTAACTATGCTGCGAAACTACTGGGGAAGCGATCGAGTTTACCACCACACTGCACCAATCAATATGACCTATGCTTTGCGTGAAGCACTGCAAATCATTGTTGAAGAGGGCCTGCAGGACCGTTTTGCTCGACACCAGCAAAACCATTTGATGCTCAGAGCCGGATTGGAAGCAATGGGAATCGAGTATATTCCAGAGCATTCGCTTGCAACGCTAAATGCTGTTCATGTGCCTGAAGGAGTTGACGATGCGGCTGTGCGCAAAGAGCTCTTAAGTGGATACGGAATCGAGATAGGAGCGGGCCTCGGACCATTCAAAGGTAAGGCTTGGCGAATCGGACTCATGGGAAGCAGTAGCTCCAAAAGGAATGTAACTTTGATTCTTGGAGCCTTGGAAAGCATACTCTGTGCTCAAGGTCATGCACTTGCACCAGGCGCCGCATTGGCGGCCGCGTCCAACGCAGAGCGAGAACTCTCGGTCATTTAGGATCTCGACCGAGCCGCTGCAAGCATTCAACGTGTTTTAAACAGCCTGCTCCCGATAGTCTTGCATTCGAGAAAACGCGAGTGGCACTTCATTTACGGCCGTCCAGACGCCGAATAGAAATGACGTATCGTCCCTAAGTGCCTTAGGAATGCTAAGAATGAAGCGCCAGAATCTTGTTGAGCGTTATTGCCGCAGTTGCTTTCGCCCTGATTTGCACAGTTACGTCCTTCCCACATCGACTCGCAGGCTAATTGCCGTGCTGACGCTGGGTCTTTCCCTCACTTCACCCATCACGCGCTGCAGTTGTTGCGGCAAAGTACGAGTGCTCTAACTATGGCTGCTGTCTTTGTGAATCCAAGACCTGGGCGTCTACTCGCGTTCACCAATCGAGATCATCGACTTTCCTAGGGCTTCACCGACCAACAAGTAGCTTTCTGCATTGCCGAACCAGTGATGCCCATGGCCAATATTTGGGGAATTCTCCTTCGCCCTGGCGAAACTCGAGGTTGCCACAAATGCGACGTTGCCGCCAAGCAGAGGGTCACCAGCACCCAAGCGCTGTTGCAGCCGGAATCTTAGTATGCTCTCTCCGGCATCGACTCCCATATTCCCAAGTTCTCCCACAACTACTGGTAGATCCGGATCGCCAAACTCCTTACGAATATCTTGAATTAGATGGACAAGGTTTTGGGCATACTCCGTCGTAGCCTCCGAGTCCACCATATCATTCCAACCTTGTTGCCAGACGAATCCTGCTAGCCTAGCCTTTCTCCCCTTCCATTGCGGAAATTCTTCTGGGACTTGATCTATTGCCTCTCGCACCTCGCTGCACATCTTTTTGTAAAATACTCCGACCGTTCCCCCAGCGCTGGGAGGTCGGAAATCTCTTTTAAGACTCTTGCCGCCCCATGCTGTCTTGACCAGTAGGATAGGGGAATCCAACGCGTCGCCAACCACGTGGCCGAATCCTAACTCAGGTCCAATGTGATGCTTTCCTTCATAGCCAGTGAAGCCAATACTCAACTTACCTTTCTTGAGCCCATGTCGAGTGACGAAGCGAATCGCAACATCATCCCTGGCTAGAAACTCACCGTTATCATTCTTGAGAAAGCCCCAACGATCTGAATTCTGACGTATTACAGTGTTCAAAATACCCCGACCACCGTTGTAATATTCAGGATGATCCAGGTCGACGACGCCTTGTCCTTCCATATTCGATTGTCCCGCGAGCCAGAAAACTAGCAATTCTCGATTCGGCGTTTGGCTGAACGCAAGAACTTGAAAAGTCATCGAAAGAGCTAAGGCTGCAACTGCGTTCTGTAAGCATAATGATTTTGTATTCATAGGGTCTCAA
>JBCCEO010000871.1:0-3296 GCA_039030255.1 Planctomycetota bacterium
AATTCCCCAGCCAGCCAGACTTGACCAAGGGCATTTCAACAAGTTGCTCCCAAGAAACAGGCTCTTCAAGGTCTTGGAATAGCTCTTCAGCAATTTTCTCGGCGACTCGAGTTGAGGCTTCCTGCAGGTTCCTGCTGTCAACGCTGATCGACAAGTCAATAATCGTGGGCCCCTGATCTCCTAGTGCAACCATTCGCCTGGTACTCCAAGTTCCCTCTTGGACCCATTTTGGTGGAGCTTTCTCGTCAGTTGATTTCTCTGCAGTCGCCCCGGGCGAAGAATCTCCTTGAACCATAGCGGATTCCGGATTCGGCGGAATATCGATATCCGCATTTCCTTCAGGCTCCTCGCCCTCTAGCGCCGCATTATCTACTGGATGTTCTATTGGCTGCTCGTCGATGGCAGTGGATTCCGCGTCGCCTGGCACTTGAACACCATCTTTTGGTCCCTCCACAACGGGCTCTTTTTCTTTTGATTTGCCGAAACAACCAACAAGCACAATTGGGGTTAGGGCCAAGCTCAACGACAACACCATTAACCTGATGCCTCGATTGGAACAGATAGCGTACATGGTAAGCCAGGAGTGCGAGAATTAGGTGAAAGTTAGAGTTCAGCAGACTAGGGAGTCATCGCAAACTCGGTCGAATTCAACAGAGCCCATAGCAAATCGGATTGCCATGGAATTTGAGGATCGGGCTGCTCGGTCGCCGATTCTCCCTCGAGCTCTTCTGTCTGTTCCGTTTGCAACTTGCTGAACAGCTCTGAGAATGCCGCCTCTTCTTCCTGGCTTGGCAAGCGATTCAAAGTGGATAGGAAGAGCCAGCGTAGTTGTTTTCTTTGATCCAAGAACGGTGCTTCGAGGGCTTTTAGCAACCGGCTTGAATCTTCGCGAGAAACCTGATCGAACAAGTCTCCATGCAGTGTGACCAAAGCCGAAACAATGCCAAGCTTGGCCTCACTGGCATCGCCGCGCAACTGCCCCAGTTGTCTTGCAAGGACATTTTGAGCTGCGGGATTGTCGTTGCCGACAATCTGCCGAGCAACTTTGGTAAGCGTGTCGTTGATCTGTTGTTCAGTGAGCGGTTTGGTGGTCATTACCGCGTAGCTCGCCTCGGGTGGCTCACCGGCAATATGCATCGAAGAACGACGATAGGCTTTGGTTTTCGCTAGAGTAGAAATCAAATTGCGAAGATCGTAACCGCTTGCCGCAAAGTACTCGCTTAGCTCTCGAAGGACTTCCGGGTGCGACGCCATGTCAATGCTGCGCATGTCATCGATGGGTTCAATCAAACCACGGCCAAACAACATTGCCCAAACTCGATTTACAGTTGCACGCGCCAAGAACGGGTTTTCTTTAGCAGTCAACCAAAGTGTTAGTTGTTGCCGACGCGTACCACGGCTCAGTCCGCTAAAGCCAGTTTCAACTAGCGGTTTCGGAGGAACGATTTCTTCCGTACCGGGAAGGGTCACATCGCCTTCGTCCGAATCTTGAATCTCTCCTACCCGCATCGCGATGGGCTGATCCACATTATTCGACAACTGAGCAAAGTAAGCAGCAAATCCCCAAAAATCTTGTTGCGTCCATTCATCAAACGGATGGTCGTGACATTCAGCGCAGTCTAATTGAACGCCCATAAAAACGCGAGCCGTCTTGGCGGCGATTTTTTCTGGCTTCACCTCCAACGCAACGAAAAACTCGGAAGGCCCAGCCTGCACGGGCCCCGTTGCAACCATCAGATCTGAAACGAGTCGATCGTATCGCAAGTTCTCGGCAAATCGATCTCGTAGCCAATTCCGCAATCCGCTGTTGCCAACCAAAAAAGGATTGGAGTTGTCCTCGGGCAACATCCAACGTGACCATTGACCCGCTAGGTGCGACGCCGAGGTGGCACTGCCCAAGAGGCGATCGACCAATCGAATATCCTTCATGTTGGATTCGTCAGCCGCAAAGGCTAAAACTTCACTTCCGGTTGGTGGAGCTCCCGTGAGGTCCAAGTGGACACGACGCAAAAACGCCGAGTCGTTACAAGGCTCGGCCGCGTCCCAACCGATCTCCTTGAGATGCGCCTCCAGCAGTTCATCCACTCTAGCCGTCATTTCTTCCGATGTACGGTCAGTCGATCCACTTTTTTCCTGCGCTGGGAGCGTGCCATTCGAAAATAATGCACAGCAACAGCATAGGAATATGCGGCTTAGCGTGGTTTTTGATTGCTTTATTTGTTTCATGATGACACCAAGGGAAAATGCCATGGACGAGCTCCGTCGTCTTGAGAACTCAAGCTTTAGTATATACCTAGGAATTCTCGCAGTGGCTGAAAATATTGTCCGTTCTGCGATCCCCACTTTCATTGAATCGGCAAAAGCCTACTAGATTCACATAAAAGTTTGGCTTGCAGAGCATACAAAGCTAGTCCTGTTGATGCTGGCATTCTGAAGAACTCTCGATCTGTGATTCTAGGGACACGACCGAATTCAGGCCGCATGCTTCATACGCCAAGCGACGGTTGCTCGCCCAAGCCAGAGCCTGAGTTTCCATATAGGGCTCAAAACAACGCCTTTGAAAGCGCGAAGAATGCTCAAAGCTTTGAAACTAGCTCCAGAATTTTTTGGCTATGCAGAGTAGATGCTCAGCTCTGCATTTTCGTCTACAAAATCTCCGCCTCATCTAGCAACTCTTTGGACCGCGCGCACTTCCAGCTCTTGGGTCTCCCCCAAATATGTCCAGCTCGATTTGGTACAATCCGGTCGCGTCTCGGCGTTCACCATCCTTTCCAAGCGAGTCGAAAATGTCATCTTGGCAGACAATTCAGAAAGCCCTGATACTTGCTGCGGTATTAGTTTGCCTTCCAGGCTGCTCTGGTTGCTCAAGCAACAGCGGACCAATTGCTGGCACCAGTATTAGCGAATACAAGAATGAGGCAGGAGAAATTGAGTCCATTAGTTTTCTGAACTCTCCGGTTACTGACTCGGACTTGAAGAGGCTAAGCGATGCGGAAGCTCTTACAGAATTGCTGTTGCAAGAATGTGAGAATGTCTCCGATGAAGGTTTTGCCAATGTCACTGGTGCAAAAAACATTAGTTCTCTCTCAATTTTGCACACTCCGATTTCAGATATAGGCCTGGAGGCGCTTGCCGGATTCACTGAATTGAAAGAAGTGAGCATCGTCAATACCAAGATGACTGGAAGCGGCCTCGCCTTCCTGAAAGATTCGCAAGTTGAAACCATGATGATCCAAGGCGATGAGCAAACGATCTGTCGAGCGGTGGAGCCTTCTTCGAATGGGGCGGGCAAGGTG
>JBCCEO010000872.1:0-3291 GCA_039030255.1 Planctomycetota bacterium
CCAGAAGTCGCCGACCAGCTTGTTCACCTCAACGCCTTTCGACTTCTGTGGGGGATTGTAAGGTCCAGCGGGACCCATCAGCATAATGACTTCTGCGTCCCACTTTCCGGCTTCTTGCTTGAGCACATCATGTTCTTTCGAGGCAGCTGGGAACTGCCCAAACGCTGAACCACTGAAAAGAAAAACAACGACAAGAATGAAGGAGAGAGCTTTCATGATGTGACCTTTGGGGTTGTTAAAGTGAATGGTCGATCGGCTTTGGCAACCGAGTCCGCCCTGCAAATTGTAACTAAACTTTTCCACTCCAGGACTCAACGACTCAACAATCTCCGCGCCTCATCTCCCTGTCCCTTTAAAACTGCTTCCAATACCTGAGAATACTTTGCGTTTGAAGCCTTGCCCGATTGCCGTTGCTCTAAGAGCATCCTGGGCAACTTCAGATCTTGGTCGCGATACGGAAACTTGGAGTCACCGCTTCTGCACAGCTCTTGCACCACCTTTAAATCTCGCAAGCCAAATTCCACACTGGGCTCAAGCTGCGTTCCCTCGCCCCAATCGTTCCAAGTCACAAGTTGAACAAACCGCGCTGGGCTTTTCATCGCCTGGGAAAGCAAGGATTTGAAGAGCTGACCAGCATCGTCTTGGATCATTGCAAAGGGCTCCCGCACACCGGCTTCGCCGTAGATGTCTTGAAAGCGAGGGTAAACGGCTGGAATGGCAACTTTCCAACCGTTCTTTTCCTGAAGGCTCAAGAATCTCTTCGCCAATTTCAATTCCTCGGCGCTCGAAGCCGCTTTACCAGGCACTGGCCAGTCGAATGCTCCCATGGCCGCCTCGCGCGGCGTAGCCTGGCTAATGTAGGCGTAAGGAGATCCGATTCCCTCCAAGCATTCGCTCCATTGCGAATTCGTAAGTCCCTCGAACCCAAACGAGAGCAACACCGGCTTTTCGTTGAGTTTCAAATAACAATCTGCTCGCGCCCAATTCTCGAGCAGCCATTTCAATTCTTCTTGTGCATATCGAATACGCTGACCAGCACCAATCTTCCCAGCTTTCTCAAGTGCGGCGATGGTTTGGTCTTCATA
Organism: Planctomycetota bacterium; assembly: GCA_039030255.1. Taxonomy (GTDB): domain Bacteria; phylum Planctomycetota; class Planctomycetia; order Pirellulales; family Pirellulaceae; genus Aureliella. The sequence continues at coordinate 1,086 of JBCCEO010000872.1, forward strand.
GCAGATAACAAAGTTCATCTTCAACTCCCGGCATCGCTCGAATAACAACTGGGTTCTCAGATGCAATTCCGCATAATCCAGGTAATTGGAAAGACCATACCAATCGACGATGACTCCATCAATTCCTGCGATTTTCATTAGTAGCAGATGGTAGTCGATGGTCGCTGAATCACTCGAATCGTAGGGGCCAATGACGGGATAAAAACGAGAAGCAATTTGACGCTTGCCCTGAACTCTTTTCTCCGGATCGAAATGGTTCATCGTCCAGTGCCAGCCCCACTTCAAGTTATTTGGAGGCCCTTGAAACCAGGGCATGTAGTGCGCTAAAAGTACTTTGGGCTCCGGCAGCTGAAGATGCTTTGCGATCTCAGCTGCCAGCGCAGGATTGAGCCGTCGAGCTTTCTTAAAGAAGTCTTCCGCCTCGCGCCACTCGGCCAAATCATATTGGTAGGTTAGACCAAGGTTTAGGCAAGCCACTGCTTTCGTCGGCTCCGATGCGACCTTAAGTTCCAGCAGGCGACTATATTGAGCAATTGCTTCCTCTGGCTTTTTACTCAAGCGATAGCAATCGCCGAGTATCAGTAGACTCGTTGGCTGCGACCAGAGCACCTGGGGCAAGTCCAAAGCTAATTTCATATCCTCTATGGCTTGAGGAAGATCTGCCGCTTGCATCAAACGAGATTTGGCTCGAGCCTGCAGTGCTACAACTCTTGCGACGGCATTGGATTCTCTGATCTGCAGGGCTTCATCCGCCCTTTTCTTTGACTCCGTTGCATTAGAGAGATCGAAGGCATAGATCTCAGCTTGTTTGGCGAGCAGTATTGCTTGCCGCCGGCGATACAAAGCTAAAGACTCGGCTGCTGTCTTCCCCTTGGCTGCTTCCATTCCATTGGCTGATTCCATTCCATTGGCCGATTCCATTCCATTGGCTGCTTCTAATACCTCAGTCGCCTCCAATACCTCGATTGCTTCCAAGTATTGGCCACCAGCTCGCAAGCGATCTGCCTCCTCAATCGCTCCTTGGAAATGATCTCCTTGGCCGAAAGCAAGATTGTGTGCAATAACGAGAAAGCCAAGAAAACCAATTGCGTTACTGATGAATCGGAGTTGCATCGGTTCGGTTTTGTTCACGGCTTCAGGAAATGAAAACGAGCGGCGGGTTGCGCAATAGATTTAAGGTCAATTGTAGAGTCAACGACGGATCGTTAAACTATCGAGCCTAGCATTCTAGCCCTCGAATGAGCAATTTGAGGTCGGATTGCCTAGTTGATTTGGTGGAAGAAGTATCAAACACGATTGAATGGTGAAATCTGTGAGTCCCGGAGTGGAAGAAGGTCCAGGAAGTGAGCCGATTACCATCGAAACTGACCGGCTCGAAACACCGATCAGTGAAATGAGTTTGCTGCGGCAAGCTGTTTTGTTTGCCGAGTTGGCTCGTCTTTCCTACTATCGTCCTGACATCGTTGAGGCAATCGCGGATAAGCTTGGCCTGGAGCATTGCGAGTTTTTTGATCGCGACGGGGCACAAGCCTACATTCTTGGCAACCAGCACGACTGCGTTGTGGTTTGCCGAGGAACGGAGCCAAATGAGTGGAATGACGTAAAGGCGGATGCCAATGCGATTTCGGTGGTCGCTGAAACAGCCGGACGTGTGCATGGCGGCTTCAAATCGGAAGTAGATGACTTGTGGCCACGGCTTCAAGTCGCTCTCAAGGAGAATCAGAAGCCTCTGTGGTTCTCTGGGCATTCCCTAGGCGGCGCGATGGCGACAATTTGCGCTGGACGCTGCAAATTGGCTGAAATCCCATCCAATCCGGAAGGCCTGTTCACATTTGGCAGCCCACGGGTTGGAAATAATCGCTACATCAATTTCGTTCAGATTCCTCACTATCGCTTCGTCAACAACAACGACATCGTCTGTCGCGTCCCGCCACCCTGGATGGGGTACAAGCATTGTGGGCGAGAATTCTACTTCAATGCTCTCGGCAAACTGCGAGATTATAAATCTTGGCGTCGCTTTCGCGACCGCTGGTATGGCTTCTTCATCTCCCTAGGTCGGCTGAAGATTGACCACTTTGCAGATCACTCGATGGTGAAGTACCCGTTGTGGCCTCCACGAACAGGCTGGTCACCTTGCTCGCCTTCGCCTTTCCCAATCTTGATAATTACGTGAGTAGCGCTTTCTCTTGGGTCCTTCTGAACCCAG
>JBCCEO010000873.1:0-3283 GCA_039030255.1 Planctomycetota bacterium
ATGTAGGTTCCTTTGGCGCGTTCAGAGTAGATACTACGGATCTTGCCGCGAATGATCGCCGACCAATGTTGCATCGCTCGTCCATATAGGATGCTCCGATCCGCCCCAGCGGCGATCGCTTGACGCAAAGTAATTGGCAGCTGCTTCGGTGACTCCTTAGCGATATGATCAATGCGTACCAACCAATAGTTGTGCGATTCTTTGACCTCCGGCAAGACTCCTTCGGCCTCCTTGATGCTACCTACAAAGTCCCCCTCACCCAATTCAAGTGCATTTGCGGCGGCGGCAAGGTGCCAATTCGCCCGCTCTTGTCGCAGGGCGTTTGTAAAGACGGGAACAACAAAGATCGCAATACAAGTAAGAACAATTACAACGTTCTGCCACTTGCGGTTTTTCACAGACTAACTTTTCTAGGATAAGAGCATCAAAGCAGCATTGACAGCAAGCCTCGGAAAATCCCCGACCTTGAGTTCAGCTCCCAGATTATTGCTGCAGGAAGACTCAATGCAACCAAAAGACTCACACTGCTTTGGGACGGCATAAATTATAGCGTACCTGCGCTTATACAAAGAAGCCTGTTTTTACCCGCACTCTGCCATTGCAATCCAGCTTCTATTTTTCGGATCGGAAAAATTCGCGCTATCCTAGCCTTTGGCAACATCCTAAGATAATTGTGGAGCAAGATGCGAGGCAGACTCTCGCATCAGGCCACTCTTCCCGATTGCACAAAAGGCTCACGAGCATGCCCTTATTTGAAATAGAAACCAGCTCACACATTATCATTACATGGGCCGAAGACGAGCCGGAGGCACGTGAAGTCGTTGCGGATGCTTATCCTACCGATGAAATCATTCGCTTAACCAAGCGACCACGGGATACTTGGGTGATTTCCAAAGGGGTACTTGGCCTGACAAGCAGCATGGACATTTGCTCGATCGCGCGCGAATGCCTCTCCAAGAGTTCTGGCGACAAGATTCACGCTATCCGTTTGTATATGAAACAAACTGGTAGCGACCTTGAGAAAGCTCGAAAGGTCATCGAGAGCAACATGGTGATGGGCTGGTAGAGAACCGCCCCATTCCTCTGGATAAACCCCAGTTTCAAATCCAGGTTCGAAAAAAGGGTGGACCAAGTCTATCTTGCATCGCGGCCGTACTTGAATCGTAGAAGCGCGGTTTGCAGTATCAAGCTAAGCGGCTGGTGAATATTCGATACACCATGCTTCGATTTTTTCGATGCCGACGCGATCGCAGAAATCGCCGAAAGTCTCGCCATCCAAACGATTCAACTTGAAGGCGGAAAGAATCGGCGTCAGCGTTGGAACGATATCTTCAAAAGCAACGACGTCTTTATAGACTTTGCCCAAGCGAGTACCTAACAGTTGGCCGCCTAAATACATCGTGTATTTCCCCTTGGCTTTACCCACCAATCCAACATCGGCGTTGTAGGGTCGAGCGCATCCATTTGGGCAACCGGTCATGCGAATTGTGAAAGCATCACTTTCCAAGCCTAGCTTGGCCAGGACAGGTTCCAGTTCATCCATCAGTCCCGGTAAAGCACGTTCGCTTTCCGTGACGGCCAAGCTGCAAGTAGGCAGAGCCACGCAGGCCATAGACCATCTTCGAACCGTAGAAATCTCCTCACTGAGCGGGATACCATGCCGCCGGATGATATCTTCGAGCGTACTCTTTTGCGATTCTTCCAAATCGGTGAACAGAATACTCTGGTGCGCAGTCAGGCTGATACCCGGATTCAACTTGTCGCAAATTTCACGAAAAGCGGTTTTCCATTGCCGGTTTTCGTTATCCGACAAACGACCATTTTCGACATTCAAGCCATAAAACCACTTGCCGTCGCCTTGTTCGTCCCAGCCCATGTGATCATTGAAGCCGTGAACTTCGTCCTCCGTGCAATCCTGTAGCGTCTTTCCGTAGTATTTTTCCACTTCAGCCCGGAACCATTCCATGCCTTTATCGGCAATCAAGTACTTCATACGAGCCGTTTTACGGTCAGTACGATTCCCATTGTCACGCTGAACTTTGATGACGGCTTCTGCAATGAGGCACGCGTTTTCGGGCTCAATAAATGCCAGACGTTTGCCAAGAGCTGGAAAAGTCTTGGCCGCATTGGGGGTTGTCCCAAGTCCACCGCCTGCAGATACGTTGTAGCCGATAACCTCGCCATCGCGCACAACCGCAAGAAAACCTAGGTCATTGGTGTAGATATCAACACAGTTGTCTTCGGGCAAAGCGATAGCGATTTTGAATTTTCTTGGCAAGTAGGTCGGCCCGTATATCGGTTCGTCCTCATTGCTAGAAAGCAGCGTTTTCTCTCCGTTATCTTCGTCTTTCAGCCAGAGTTCGTAGTAAGCCGAGCTTTGTGGCGCTAAATGGTCCTTCAGCGCGTTCGACAGCCGACGCATCTCGTCGTGCACTGGTGTTTTGTAAGGAGCTGGACAGCACATCACATTGCGATTCACATCCCCGCAAGCTGCTAAGGTACTCAGACTGACTGCATCGATTCGCTGCATTGTCGCGCGAAGATCTTTTTTGAGGATTCCATGCAATTGCAGCGCTTGACGCGTCGTGATCTTCAGCGTGGAGCTTCCCAACTCATCACAAAGATCCAAATGGGCCAGAAACTGCTCGGCAGTCAAACGCCCACCAGGAATCGTCGTCCTGGTCATCATGCTAAAGGCTTTGCCAAGACGCTTGCCGTCGGGCCCCTTCATTCCACGGCGATCACGATCGTCTTGTTGGTAGGTGCCATGAAACTTCAACAGTTGCGTATTTGGTTTAGCAAACTGGTCGGAATCATCAGCAAGGTCGTCTGCAATCGTTCCACGCAGCAGAGAACTCTCTGCTTTAATAATCTCAACAGGAGTAAGTTTTGGCTCGTCCGCCATGACTTTCGTCTCTTCTAATCGGCGTTTGGGACGCGAGGGGCGCCGTATCAATTTCTGGCAAATACACGAAATGGGGGAGTTAGTATGACCTAACCCGAATCAATACTAGGCATTCGGACAATCCACCGGTAGATCAGCTTTTTGGCATTTCTCGCCACTCCGGCAAATCAAACCATCCATCGCGCCAGACTCTTATGCCGTCGCGCGTTGGCATGCGAAAGATTGAAGATTGAAGGGTTTGTGAGCCGGAAACGCGGGATTTCCAAGGGATTCTGGTAGCTTATTCCTTGAGGTTCCCCTCCTTTGCGGATACCCTTCAGGGTCGAGAGAGAAAACGACAGGAATCTTTTCCCTCTACGAATATATAATACCAAAAAG